>JAQCIA010000345.1 GCA_027620105.1 Verrucomicrobiota bacterium
GTCAACGCCGCCATTGCACGCACCGTCAAAAACATTCCGCCCTTTCCCTGGGCGCGCAAAAGTCTGGAACGCATCCGGCAAAAATCTGATGCGGCCTGCGTCTCGCAAACTCCCACCGAGGCCATCGTGCGCGAATGGGAAGAGAACGGCATCGAAGTCTACATCACGTTGATCGCCGGTCAGGAGTTAGGCACGAAAACGGAACACCTGAAGCTGGCCACGCAAGGACGCTATGCCCCCGAACGTGTCTTGATGATCGGCGACGCCCAGGGCGACCACAAAGCCGCGACCGCCAACCACGCCTGCTTCTACCCCATCAACCCCGCCCACGAAGACGCTTCCTGGCAACGCTTCCACGACGAAGCTTATGACAAGTTTCTGGAGGGCTCGTTCCTGGGACCCTATCAGGACAAAGTTCTGGCCGAGTTCAACGCCCTGCTTCCCATCACGCCGCCCTGGGAAACGTAACCGCTTCGCCACCTATTTCTTCACCATCCACAACTTGACCTGATGCATCTGGCGCCCCCACTCGCGCGCCTCGTCGTGGCTGTAGAAGTAGAGATCGATGTGGTTGCCCTTCACTCGGCCGCCCGTGTCCTCAACCCGACCATACCCGTAGCCGTCCACATACATGATGGTCCCGAAAGGAAACAGTTTGGTGTCCGCCGCGATGGTCCCATGCTTGGCCATGGATCCGCTGGCCGTCTGGCCGACCTGCTTGTACTTGCCCCTGTTCGGCCCGCTGGTGAACACTGGCCGCCCCAGCCAGTTCCGCCGCCAGCTGCAACAATCGCCGCATTTGCAGTAGCCCGTCACCACCATGCGGCGTTCCGCCGCTTCCACACCCGTTGGCGGACGAATGCTCGCGCAGCCAGACGTCAACAGCGCCAGCAGCACACCCATCGCGCATGATGTCCCTATCCGCATGCGAAAGAGTCTACCCGTATCGGACGAATATCGAAATGCGGAAACAACTACTCCAACCCGCGCGCTTCGAGGTCGTCCTCGTCCAATCCCAGGAAATGCCCAAGCTCATGCAGATACGTGGTCCGGACTTCGTCAATAAAGCTTCCGCCCGCGTCGTCCGCCTCATCCCAGATGTTCTCCAGGAATAAAAACATCTGCGGCGACACTTCCATCGCCCCCATCTCGGAATCCGGAAAGGAGAGGCCCACAAACAAGCCAAGCAGATCCGCGGAAATGCCGTCTTGCGCCTGCGCCAGCGTCGGACGCGGCTGATAAATCACCGCCACCTCGCGCGCACGCTCGCCGAGCGCCGCGGCCATGCCCCCCAGCACCTGCTCCACTTCGGCCTGTGCCATGCGCAGCAGCGCCGGCCAGTCTGGACGGGGCCCCGTCATGCGGCCTCGCGTCGTCCCCAGCGGCGAGCCACATGCACCAACCCCAGCATCACCGGCACTTCCACCAGTGGCCCAATGACAGCCGCAAAGGCGGCCCCATGCGCGATGGTGAACACGCTCACGGCCACGGCGATGGCCAGTTCAAAGTTGTTGCTGGCCCCCGTGAATGCCAGCGTCGTCGCAATGCCATGCCGCGCACCGGCCTTGCGACTCATCCAGTAGCTGACCCAGAACATGATGCCAAAGTAGACCCCCAGCGGCGCCGCCACGCGCAAAACCTGCGCCGGTTCGGCAACAATCCGCTGTCCCTGCATGGCAAACATCACCACGATGGTGAACAGCAGCGCAACCAGCGTCAACGGCGCGATGCGCGGAATGAAACGACCGTGATACCAATCCTTGCCGCGCAACCGCACCAGTGCCAGCCGCGTCAGCGCACCCGCGATGAACGGAATCCCCAGATAGATAAACACACTCTGGGCAATGTCGGCCATGCGCACCGGCACGATGGCCCCCGCCAGCCCCAGCAAAGGCGGCAGCACGGTGATGAAGAACCAGGCGTAGACACTATAGAAGAGCACTTGAAAAATGCTGTTGAACGCGACTAGCCCGGCGCAGTACTCCGCATTCCCCTCCGCCAGATCGTTCCACACGATTACCATGGCAATGCAGCGCGCCAGACCGATCAGAATCACGCCCACCATCAGTTCCGGTTCGCCCCGCAAGAACAGCACCGCCAACGCAAACATCAGCACCGGCCCGATCACCCAGTTCTGCAACAGCGATAGCCCCAAAACCCGCCAGTCGCGAAAGGCATCGCCCAATTCTTCATAGCGCACCTTCGCCAGCGGCGGGTACATCATCAGGATCAGCCCGATCGCAATCGGAATGCTCGTCCGCGACCCGGTCGCGTGTTGCGCGCCGATCCATTCGCCAAACGCCGGCACGCGTTCACCGAGCAACACGCCCGCACCCATCGCCAGAAAGATCCAGAGCGTCAGAAAGCGGTCCAGGAAGGAAAGACGCTTGCCAGAGGAATCAGGCATGCGCCCCCGCTTCCTGAAGCGCGCCGGGCAGCGTTTCCACAAAGGCGCGAATCTCGTCGCGCACACGCCGGTAAGGCGCCAGCATTTCCGCTTCCGTCCGCGCGCCAGCCGCCAGTTTCGGCGGATCATCAAACGCGTGATGGATGCGGCGCACCCGCCCGGGAAACGTCGGACAATGGGCGTCGGCATGCCCACATACACTGACCACATAGTCCAGAGCCACGTCGCGCAGCGTCTCCACGTGTTTCGACTGCTGCCGGGAAATGTCGACGCCGGCCTCTGCCATCACCTGCACCGCCCGGGGATTCAGTCCGTGGGTCTCAATCCCCGCCGAATAGGGCTCCATAACCTCCCCCCGTAATGCCCTTGCCCACCCCTCCGCCATCTGGCTGCGGCACGAATTTCCGGTGCATAGAAACAGAACGCGAACTTTATCCTTGGCCATGCTTCGGCTTCCTTTCCTTGCCGGCACACAGCGCCTCCGGCCCCAGCTTGCGCAGCTT
>JAQCIA010000346.1 GCA_027620105.1 Verrucomicrobiota bacterium
GCATCGCGCGCGATGGCCGAAAAATCCGCGAGCCCGAAATTCTGCGTCTCCAGATCCCACGGGTGCGTCACGGTGGCCCCGTCCGTTCCGGGCGTAACGACGTACAGGCGCCGCGGCTCCTTTTCCTTCACCACGAAATACCGGTTCGCCGCCGCATCGTAGACAACCCCCTCGATGCCGACATTCTCGTAGCTCTGGGTCTCCACCAGCATAACGATGGCGGGACGGGGCACCGCCTGCACCCCAGCCGGGATCTCGCAGACGGAAAGCACGCGCCGGCGCTCCTCCAGGACCACCACACGCCCATCGCCCAGACTCACAAGGTCTTCGGTGTCATCGAATCCGTCGAGCGCGATCGCCCCCAATACCTTCCCGTCACGATCCATCTCGATAATGCGCGTGGGTTTGTTGAGGATCGCGAGCAACGTGTCGCGCTTGGCGTCGTAGGTGATGCCGGACAGATCGTCCTCAACGCCCTCCGGGATCACCGGCCCCTTGACCAATTTGTAGCCGTCCAGCATCGAGCCGCCGCCCGCAGTCGTGGTTTGCGCGCTTCCGGGAACCGCAACGCACAGGCCGGTAAACACGACGAGCATCAACCATCGCGAGGCAACACATTTACGGTGCATGACAACCTTCCTTCTCTCTCTCTATGCATTACACACTGCCGGGCGGCGGTTCCGCACGCGCCTGAATCTGGCGCGCCTTGAGCGGATAACGCACCTTGATGTCGCCATCGAGGAGAATTTCCACCCAATAGGTGCCCGGCTTCTCGAAACGAACATTCAAAAAAAGCTCCACACTGGTCGCCGTGGCTTCACTGTCCGGCAGCTTGATCGGCACTTCGCGACCTTCGATCAGCATACTCTTTCCGTCGGAATTGATTAAGCGGCTGCGCTGTTTGAATGTCCCGAGCCCGCAGCACCAGCGATTGACCATGCAAATGCGCTGAAAGACGGCCGGATAATTCGGCACCGCGATCATGTCGAACAGCCCGATGAGCATGAACTTGCCGTTCCGCTCCTGGCGCACGTCGTCGCAGAGCAGACTGGATTGCAGGTCGGGAATCATGGCCTGCTTTGTACACGCAAGCGCCGCCGCCTTCAAGCTTCGCCGGGCGAGACCCCGGCAGACCCGCACAACGGCAGTTGCAGACGCTTCCCCGGTTCGGGTACCTTGCCCCGCCATGCGACCCATATTCATCGGAACCGACAGCGGCGCCACCACTTCCAAAACCTGCGGCGTCTTCGACGACGGCACGCCCATTTCGCTGAAGCTGGCGCAGAGCAGCACCAATGCACAAATGGGCACCGCAGCCGTCGTGGGTGGCTGGATCGAGGGCGTCGACAAATTCCTGGCGGAGCATGCGCTTTCCTGGGCACAGGTGCGTGGCGTGGGTCTGGCCATGCCCGGCCCCTACCAGGCCTACGGCGTGCTCGACCGCTCACCGAATCTCCCCGCGTCCTTCGCCGGCTGGGCCTTTCACGCGGACTACCGCGACGCCCTTGCGAAACATGCCGGCCGTCCGGTTCCGCTCGTCACCGGTAACGACGGCAATTACGGCGGCGTCGCCGAAGCCGCCCGCGTGCGTGGCGACAAACGCGCCGGTGTGATCATGCTCGCGCCTGGCTCCGGTTTGGGCGCCGCCTATGTCGATCCGCAGGGCTTGCCGCTGGACGGCGACACCCTCACCGGCATGGAAGCTGGGCACATGCCATCCCCGATCCACCTGCTGGGGCTGCCACCCTTTCGGTGCGGCTGCGGTCGCACCTGGGGTTGCGTAGAAGCCTACACCAGCCTCTCTGGCCTACCCCAATACATCGACCACCTGCTCCCCAAATATCCGAATCACCCGCTGGCCAGGTCCCCGGCGACACCAACAGAAAAAGCGCTGTCGCTGCGAACACGCGCGCAGGAAGGTGATCCGCTCGCGCTGGAAATTTTCGACTGTCAGGCTAAGGCGCTGGGCATTCACGTCGCCAACCTGTCGCTCGCGCTGGATGCCTCGTTTGCCGTGATTGGCGGTGGTCTCATCGAACCCCACGCCACCACCGAAACCTTTCGCAGCCGCTACCTCAATGGCATCCGCGAGGCCGCCGAACCCTGGCTCTTCCCCGTGCAACGCCAGACCCTGCGGATCGTGCCGGCCACCCTCGGCGATCTCTCCCAGGCCATCGGCGCCGCGCTGGTCGCGCTTTACAACGCGCCCAACTGAACCCCGCGCCCCTGCACGAAAAATTCGCTTGCCCGCAACGCTCGCCCGCCCCGTTCAAGATCAGTACCGCAGCGCCACCCGCCAGAGCGCGCCGCCCACCGAGCACAACCGCATCTACGCCGAAGCCGACGGCGCCCCCGCCTCCTGCGCCGCCCCGCTCTCGCGCACTTCGCCGCCCCAGGCCAGCATGCGCGTGCGAATAAAATCCACCACTGCGGCGTGCACGGCTTTTTCGTTGTCGCGCGGATCAAGCGGCACGCCGAAGGCGTAGTGCATGGGTTGGCGCCGATCCAACGGACCGAAATCCTTGATCACACGCCCCGCGCCTTGGAAATCCGTCTTGAGCGCCAACGGCACCACGGGCACGCCCGCGCGGGCAGCCAGTTTGACGCCAAGCGTATTAAACGCGGCCGGCACAAAAGCGGTCGAACGCGTAGCCTGCGGGAAGACCACCACGCAACGCCCCCCCGCGAGCGCGGCCTGGCCCTGGCGGAGCACCTCTTTGAGATCCTGCCGTGGATTCTCGCGGGTCACACTGATGGAGTGGCAGGCCCCCAAAATATCGCCATAATAGGGATAGCGCAGCAGGCTTTCCTTCACGACGAAACTGACGGGCCGGAAGGCCAGAACAATTGCCGGCAGCACGAAGGTTTCCGCCATGCTCATGTGGTTGGCCACGATCACGGCGGG
>JAQCIA010000347.1 GCA_027620105.1 Verrucomicrobiota bacterium
GCCGCCGACGATCAACTGGTGGCTCCCCCAGCCGTGGTCGCTGCCGATGCCGTTGCTCGGGAAGGTCCGGCCGAAATCGGACGCCGTAAACGTCGTGACCTGGTTGGCGAGTCCCAGCGCGGCCGTGTAATCGTAGATGGCCTTCAGCGAGTCGCTGAGTTCGCCCAGCAAGCCCGCATGCGCGTTGATTTGCTCGCCGTGCGTATCGTAGCCACCGACGGAGCAGAAGAAGATCTGGCGCTTCATGCTGAGCGCGTTGCGGGCGGCGATGAGCTTGCCGATCATCTTGAGCTGGTTGCCCAACGCTGTGGGGGGGAAGCCCGCGGGGTCGGGGATGCTGCCCAGGGCCGCGGTCAGCAACTCATGGTTCGCGATGGCGCGCTCCGTAACGTCGCCGAACGCCTTCTCCATGAGGTTCGTGTTCGGGAGCGCGAGGATATCCTTCATCGCCTGCAGCCGCGTGCCGGACACGCTCGACAGCCCGATGCTGCCGGAGGTGCTGACCTGGTACTGCTGCACGAGGTTGCCCACCTCGAAGGTGTTGAAGCCGGAGAGCGCGATGGACATCGAGACTTGCGCGCCCGCATTCAGGGAATACAGCAGATCGGCGCAGCGCCCGCCCCAGCCGGTCTTGGGCGGCTGGTCGGGGATGGAAGTCTGCCACTGCACCTGCTGGTCATTGTGTGAGAAGAGCTGCGGGGGGCGCGGCACGGACTTGGCCGCGTACTCCGCCTTGGTCATGGGGTAGACCAGCGTGCCGACGTTGGCCAGGATGGCCAGTTTGCTGTTCGCGTACAACTGCTGCAAGCCGCCGCACGAGGGGTGCAGCCCGTACGCCGTGTCAATGGGCCGCAGCGTCTCGGGGGCCAGCGCGAGGTTGCCGCGCGCCGCCGCGTATTGATCGTACGCGGTGCCTCCCAGGGGTATCAGCAGGTTGTTGGCATCGTTGCCGCCATACAGGAACAAGCAGATCAGCGCCTTGTAGTCCTCGGGAACCCCTTGCGCCATGGCGGCCCCGACGAGGCGCAGATCGAAAATGGTGTTGGTCAGCGCCGCCGTGCCCACGGCCGCGCAGGCGGCCTGCCGGATGAACTTGCGTCGCGTGATAAAATTGGGCACGTCTTCCATGGCGATTTCCTTTTCCCCTCTACTTCTGAATGCTGAACTCCGGCGATGTCACCACCAGGTGGATTGCGCTGCGGGCGCGGTCCAGGGTTTGCGCCGCGGAAATGGTGTTCACGTAGTTGGTGACGACGCCGCGCAATCCGACCGACATCTGGCCGGCGAGCAGGAGCTGGTTCAACTGCTCGACCAGCTCGGGCACGTTCCCCGCCAGGGCCTGCTGGGCGCTCAGGTCCAGGTACAAAGTGTTCTTGTAGCCGCGCGCGCTGAACAGTCCGCTCCGCAGGAAGTTATGGCTGCGGATCACCGAAGTCTCGCTGGTGATCTGGAATTCCGGCGCGAACAGGCCGGCGCCGGCCAGGTCGCCCGGGGCGATGTAGTCGGGTTCGTAAAAGTTGAACACGGTCGGCGCCGCGATCGGGGTCTGCTGCAGATCGAAGTCGGTGCCGTTCATCGTGAACCCGTTCGTGGAGCCGCCACCGAAGGCGCGCACGATGGTGCTCACGCGCAGCACGGGCTCGCGCTGCTTGCCGTAGCCCTGGGCGGCCAGGAACGACGCACTGCGGGCTTCGTAGTCAAGCAGGATGGCCCTGACCACCGCCCGCAGATCGCCGCGCACGCCCGCCCCATTATCCTCAAAGGCGCGCGTGACGCGGTAGACGTAGGCAGGGCTGGGGTTGCTGCAGACAAGCCGCTGGATGAGGATGCGGCAGAGAAACGGGCCCACATTCGGGTTTTCGAAAATGTTGTCGAGCGCCTGGTCCAAGTCGGCCGCGGCTGACTGCCCGGCGGCGAGGACGACGTTGTCGAGCACGCGCTTTTCGCCCGTGTCGTGATGGCTCGCCACCCAGGTCATGGGCAGCCTGAAGTTGGCGCCCGCGCTCCAGTTCTGATTCGTGGAGAAATAGGTCCAGCCGGTGAACGTGTGGGCAAATCCCACGATCTCATCCTGGGAATAGGTGGGGATCGGCAACCCCTCGGAGCTGATCTTCAGCGTCCCGTCGGGGTGCAGTTTGCGCAGGCCGATCGAAAAGAGCTGCAACACTTCGCGCGCGTAGTTTTCATTCGGGTAGCGGCCGGTGACCTGGTCCGGCTTGTCATTGCGGCGCATGTCCAGGTAGTCGCCCATCGCGGGGCTGAGGGTGGCCTCCTCCAGCAGTTGGCGGAAGTTGCCGAAGGCGTTGGTCAGCAGCAGATCGTAATAGGCGGAGAGGCCGACGGGCTGGACTTCCAGATCGGCATCCTCCCGGGAGACGACGAGGATCTCGCTCAAGGCGAACGCGACGCGCTGGCGCAGTTGGTCGGGCGCCGTGACGGCCCGCTCCCACCACGCGTTGAAGGTGGTATTCGCGGTCGCATCCGCGTTGGTATTCGCGGCGTAGAACGCGTCAACCAGCGGCAGGTGCTGCGACGGCGGCAGGTCGAACTGCTGATCAAGCCAGGCCGCGTAGCCGCTCGCCTGCACCTCGGCGATCGCATTGCTGGTGGGCCCGAAGGTTGCCTGCGCCAGGAAGCGCGCCGCCTCCTGCGCCGTCGGCAGCCCCCCGGGCAGCGCGGGAGGCGGTGGCGGCGGCGAGAACGTCTGCGATCCGGCCGCGAGCGCATAGGTGCCCCTGATCTCGCCCGCCGGGTAGCGCGAGCTGTGTACGTTGAGATAGGCGTTGCCGTTCTTGATGGCGTGCAGGATGTCCGCCACGGTCAGGGCGCCGGTTGGCTCGAACGTCCAGTGGTAGGCGCCGTCGATCAGCGGGGCATCGTCCAGATCAAAGATGATCGCCCCGC
>JAQCIA010000348.1 GCA_027620105.1 Verrucomicrobiota bacterium
TGGCCGGCGCCAGGCGCGGAGGGCCGGGGGATCCGCCATCGCGCCAGATTCGTGGCGCCGGCGAAATTGCCACGCGTGGCGTAGCGCACGTTGTAACCAAAGGCCTTCCCATCGTCCGGGTCCGCCGGCGCCGTGAAAGACAAGACCACCTCGCCATTCTCGTCGCCGGCCGCGGCAGCCAGTCCGCCGACCGGCGCCGGGGCCGCAGTGTTCGTGCCCGGTGCGAACCGCACATACAGCCGTGGCTGCACGGCAGAATTGTGTTCGTGCGTGTAGATGGTGGGGTTGGGCCCGAGCGGCAGGTGCAGGCGCGGGTCGGTCACCGCCAGACCGTATTGGTCCAGGATCAGCGCCTGCACGAGGGCGGGATCCAGGATCATAGCGATCCAGGTGCAGCCGCCGTTGGTGTAAGTGCGGAACGAGTCGAGATCGTTCGTATCGCCGTCGCCGTCGCCGAAGCCGTAGCCGGCGAGCGAGCCGTAATTGCCGAAGGTTGCGACCGAAAAATCGCTGTGGCTGAAGGCCCATTCGGTGTTCGGCAGGGCGCGATAGCGCCAGCAGGCGTTGCCCTCCTGCCAGTCCGTATTGATGGTGGCGGCCGCCAGCGCGGTCACCAAGTCCGCGTTGGCGCGGGCCATGTGCAATTCCGCCGCCACGACCGCTTGCCCCCGGTAGGCGGACAGATCAAATTTCAGGCCCGACACGTCTTGCCAGCCCTTGATGCGGATGGCGGCGTCGGCGCCGCGGTTTTCGAGCCATTCCTGCTGGTCGGCGGGACCCGCGTACCAACTGAACTGATTGTCCTGCGTATCCAGCACCGTGGTGACGCCCGCGCCCGGCGGAATCGCAAACCATGCCCGGCATACCGGCGTCAGGAGCAGGAGGCAAATCCCCGGCAAGAATCCCGCAACCCTGGGCCCTCTTTTCATCGTTGACCACTCTACAGACTCCGCACCCGAAACGAAATCCCGCGTTGGGATGGTTAACTTCTAGCGGCACATGGGCTTGTGGGTGCAGGGCGTGCGGATCGTGCCGGTATTTGCGGTACTCGGTCGCTTCAGCCGCGTCTTGATTGCGAGCGGAGTGCGGGTGAAGTCAGAATTGACATCGCCAGCGCGATTCCACTACCTCTTCACCATGCAAGCGCACCTTCAGACCGGTTCCAGCGGGGGGGGGACTGTGCCTCCTGAAAAGCGATTTCGTATCAATTTACTCCGTGGTGTCCGGTGGCGAGTTTTTTTGGCGCGTCTATTGATTGTGGCCTTGAGCAGTGTGGCGGCGCTGTATCTGGCCGAACTGGCGGCGCGGCAATTCTTTCCGGAATGGGGGCCGACGCGAGCCGAACGGGTCCAGTTTTGGCGTTACGACACCTTGCTGGGGTAGGCGCATGTACCCGGCATGCATGGCCGCTTCAATCATCCCGATTTTTTCGTGGAGATCGCCATCAGGGGCGATGGACTGCGGGACGATGCAACCCCGCGGGCACGCACAGACAAAAAACGCATGCTCGAGCTGGGGGATTCTTTTGCGTGGGGATTTGGGGTGGAGAAGCCCGCGCGATTCAGCGAACGGATGGAACAGAAGCATCCCGACTGGGAAATCATCAATGCCGCGGTGAGCGGGTATGGCACCGGCCATGAATTTCTGTATCTCCAGCGGCAGTGTGCCGCATATCGTCCGGACGTGGTGCTGCTGTTATTCTGCGAAAACGATTTTGCAGATAACGTGCGCGCCGAGGATCACTGTCATTTCCGTCTCTTTTTCGAGATACGCGACGGACGGTTGGTGTTGTGCAACACGCCTGTGCCGGCACCGACGTTCGGGCAAAGGGCGCGGCGTTTCCTGCTTGGCCGCATGTACCTTGGTTCGCGACTTTATCTGGCGAAAGAAGCGCTGCTACGGGCCATGCGAAGTAACACATCCAAAGAACCGATATCCACGTACTCCACCGTGGAGATGGAAAATGCCGTTATTGTGACCGGTATGTTACTCCGGGAAATTAACGCGTATTGTCAGGATATGGGCGCGGCGCTGATATGCGCCAGCATGCCGATGGATGCAGAACGCCGCGCGATATTCGAGCGACTTGCTGACAAAATGCAAATTCCACATTTGGCACTTGATCCATTTTTCGAAGCGGATGTTTCCAATCTGCACTTTGCCCATGATTTGCATTGGAACGGGGCTGGCCATGCTGTGGCGGCAGAAGCGATCGATCGGTTTCTACGGCAGGAAGGGGTTTGGGGGCCAGATGAACGGTGAGCAAGGGCGCGACCAGAGATAGACAGTTTGTCTGGCCCCGAATCCGCCTGCACTTCCCCTCATCGTGTCGGCGGTACTGCCGAACGGATTTCCGCACCCAGCTCGGGATGCAGGATGAGAATGGAGTATTCCACCGCATCCTCCGGCGAACGGTCGTTGAGCGAGACGTAGTCGAAGCGTCCACGCAGGTCGGTGTAGCCGTCCTTCCAGAAGGATTCTCGACCATTGGCGCTGCGGCCGAAGACCTTGACGTAGCTGTTTGGTACCGGCTTGCCATCCACGGCGGAGCGGACTTCGATCTGGCCGAAGCTCTCCATCTTGCGCACCCGCAGTTTGTTGGCGTACCAGGCCACGCTTGCCCGCTGACCCTTGCCGGTGATCTCCACCATCAGGTTGCGGTCGCGGTAGGCCTTGGGCAACTGGATCTCCTCGGTGTCGCCATTGCCCTTCACCGCAATTTCCTGGGTGAGCGCGGGTTTGATCACGGCGAAGTCCGCCCCGCCCTGGGCGAGGAAGGGCTTGCGGCTAAAGAGCAGTTCGATGTCCATCGGATACAGGTTCATGGTGACCTGTTTGAGGTTGTGCACCGTGGCCAGCAGTTTGCCAGATTCGGCCTTCAGTTCCACCGACGGGGACTG
>JAQCIA010000349.1 GCA_027620105.1 Verrucomicrobiota bacterium
TGTGGCGGACCGGGTATTGATGACGGATGACTACACGGGTCTGCTAAGAGAACGGTTTGGACCACTCGCCTTCGACTCGTTGAACGATCTCTTGAAGGATGTCCTGGGGATTGTCTATCGTTTCGGCCAGTACAGCAGGGTGCCGGGTGTCAGCGCGAAGCAGGCGGCGTTTCTGTTGTGGTGGCGGCAGGCCAAGCCCGCCTCCGATATCCAGGGGTTCGACGCGTTCTACCGGAAGGTGCGCTACGCATTCAACAAGCTCGAAAAGGGTGGACTCATCTGCCGGCGCGGCGAGAAACCCCGCTACGAGTTGGCCGGTCCCTCACACCTTCGGCAGACAACCGCACCTTGACGCATTGCACATGTTGTGAGAGGTCGGCGCGGATGGGCCTTGCCGCATGGAAACCAATACCGGTCCCGCACATGACAACGTCCCAAGCCACGGAAAACGCCAAGGCGATTCTCCTTCTGTGCGGGCGATTCGGCGCCAGCGACGACACCGGTGCGCAACCGCTGAACATCAAAGAATACGACGAGTTGGCGGCTTGGTTGCTCAGCAAGAAATGGTTGCCGACGGACCTGCTGAGGCCTGTCTTCGCCGCGCCGCCGGTAGCATCGATCCAATCCTGAGGAAATCCTGCTTTCCAGTGAACATCGCCACCCTCATCGCCCGCAGTGCCTGGTTCCACCGGCGCGCCAACCTGTTGGTGGCGCTCGGGACGATGGTGGCCACCGCCATTTTGACCGGGGCGCGCCTGACCGGCGACTCGTTCCGCTTCAGCCTGTCGCAACTGGCCCAACAGCGTCTCGGCGACACGCGCTTCGCGCTGCAGGCCCGGAACCGCGATTTTCCCGCGGACATCGCCTCGCGCCTGGCCGCTGAGACCGGCGCGCCCGTGATCCCCGTCCTGACCGCGCCGGGCGTGGCGGTGTTCAACCCGCTCACGGAGGCCCCGCCCCGCCAGATCAACGCGGTGCAGGTGCTGGGCGTTGACCCGACCTTCTGGTCGCTCGCGCCCGGCGCCGGCCTCACACTCGCAGACGACGCCGTGGCCCTCAATGCGCGCCTGGCCGCAGCCCTGAACGTGCGCCCCGGCGACCGCATCGCGCTGCGCCTGCGTCGCCCCAGCCTCATGCCCGAAGATGCCCCCCTGGCCTCCCGCGGGGATCCCTTCACACGCATATCCCTGCGCGTCACGGCCATCGTCCCGGACACGCAGCTTGGCCGATTCAACCTGAACGCCGATCAACGCTCGCCTTACAACGCGTTCGTGCCGCTGCCTGTCATCCAGGACGCGATCGACCGCAAGGGACTGGCGAACTTGCTGCTCGTTGGCAAGGACGCGCCGGCCGCGCTCGATGCCGTCGCGCTGAATGATGCCCTCGGCCGGGTCTGGCGCATTGCGGACGGCGGCGTGCGCGTGCGCGCCTTCCCGGCGACCGGAACCCTCGACGTGTCCAGTGATCGTATCTTTCTCGACCGCGCCGTGGCCGAGGCGGCGCGCCCCCCCGCCGCGTCCGCGGACGCCACCCCAGCCGCCGGCATGCTCGCGTACCTGGTCAACTCCATCGCCACCGCGGGCGCGACCGTGCCGCACTCTACGCCCTACGCCTTTGTCGCCGCGCTCTCGCCCTCCGCCGACTCACGGCTGAGCCCCGTGCCCGCCGACATGCGCGACGACGAAGTGATCATCAACCGCTGGCTCGCCAAGGCCCTCGCCGTCGGCTCCGGGGATCGCATCACGCTCGCCTACTGGCGCTTCCAGTCCGTAGGCGGGCTCTCCGAGGAATCGCGCCCCTTTCGCGTGCGCGACGTGATCGAGATGGATGTGCTGGCCGCGGAGCGCGAGCGCATGCCGGCGTTTCCCGGGCTGAGGGAGGCGGCGCGCTGCGCGGATTGGGACATCGGCCTGCCCATGGATGAGGAGAAACTGCGCGACAAGGACAACGAGGCCTACTGGGAACAGTTCGGCATGACGCCCAAAGCCTTCGTCACGCTCGCCGCGGGACAAGCCATGTGGGCCAGCCCCTTTGGCGATCTCATGTCCGTGCGCCGCCTCGGCGCCGCGCCTGCCGATGTCGATGCCTTGTCCGCGCAACTTTCGCGCCACGTGCCGCCGGCTGCGCTGGGATTAAGCTTCATGCCCGTGCGCGCCTGGGCGGACTGGTCGCTGGCGGGCGCCACGGATGTGGGCGGTCTGTTCCTGGGCATGAGCAGCTTTCTCATCATCGCCGCCCTGATGCTCACGGCCTTGCTGTTTGTCTTCGGCTTGCAGCAGCGCGCCTCCAACCTCGGCCTGCTGCGCGCCGTCGGATTCACGAACCGCCAAGTGGCGCGTCTCGCGCTATGGGAAGGTGCCGTGGTCGCGGCCTGCGGCGCTGTGCCTGGCGCCTGGGCGGGCACGCTGTATACCCGCGCCTTGATCGCCGCCCTGGGTGGCCCTTGGTCGCCCAGCGTGGGCGGCACACCCGTCACCTACCACGCCGCGCCCGGCACTGTGTCGATCAGTGGCGCCATTGGTTTCGTTTGCGCGCTCGCCGCCATGGCCCTCACCCTGCGGGCACTCCTCCGCGAGCCCGCGCTGCAGTTGTTACAGGCCGATTTCAGCCAGTCACGCCCGCGCGCAACCGCCGGCGGCCCGGCACGCCGCCTTCTCGCCAGCCTCCTCGCGCCCACCGCGCTGGCGGCGGCCCTCGGCGTGATGACCTGGACGTTACTCCGTCCCCCGCCCAATCCGTCGGAACCCTTTTTCCTGGCGGGGGCGCTGATGTTGGCGGGCTGCCTCGGGTTGGCGCGGGGCGCCCTGGGCCGCGGCGCCGGCGCCCCAACCTCCGCGGATCGCCTTACGCTCGCGGGCGTCGGCGTGCGCAACATCACGCGCCGGCGGGGCCGCAGCATG
>JAQCIA010000350.1 GCA_027620105.1 Verrucomicrobiota bacterium
TATCGCCGCCGTGGTTCGCCCGGGCACCACGGAAGAGGTTCGCCAGGTCGTGCTCGCGGCGAATGCACACCGCGTTCCGCTGTATCCCATTAGCTGCGGCAAGAACTGGGGGATGGGGTCCAAGTTGCCGGTGCGCGATGATGCGGTGATCGTGGATTTGCGACGCATGAATCGCATCCGCGAGTTGAACACCGAGCACCACTATGTCGTTATTGAGCCCGGCGTGACCCAGGGGCAATTGCACGCCTACCTGTGCGAACGCAACCTCCCGCTGATTTTCAATGTGACCGGCTCCGGGCGGGCAACGAGCCTGATCGGCAATGCGCTCGAGCGCGGCGTGGGCTATTTTGCGTCGCGGGCCGAGGCGCTTTCGGGGCTGGAGGTTGTGCTCGGCAACGGGCGTGTCATCACGACCGGCAACGGACATGTGGCCGGCAGTGTCACCACGCACCTCTATAAGTACGGCCTTGGGCCCTATCTGGACGGGCTGTTTGCGCAGTCCAACTATGGCATCGTCACGGCCGCCGGCATGGAGTTGATGCCGATTCACGGCAAGCAGACGGCGATGCTGGCCAAGATTGCGGACCCGACGCAGTTTGTGCCGCTGATGCAGGCGCTGACGGATTTGCGCAAGCGTGATGTGATTCGAACGGCGATTCATATCGGCAATCGCAATCGCACGGTGTCGACGCTGGGCCCTCTGGTGTATGAGCAGCTGGCGGCGGATGCCGCCCGCAACGGGAGTGATCCCGCAGCGCGGCGCGCGACAACGGAAAGCATGATCGCGGCCGAGGGATTCGGGCCATGGAGCGCGGTGGGTGGTGTGACTGGCGGGCCAGCCGAGCAGGCGGCGGTGCGACGCGAAGTGCGCCGGGTGCTGCGCGGCATCGCGTCGGTTCAATTTCTTGACGATGCCACCGTGGCGATTGCGCGCTGGCTCACGGCGCGGCTCTCCATGTTCGCGGCGGCGCGACGCAAGCACATCATGCTGCGCGCCGTGGAACCGTTGTTGGGGCTGGCCCGCGGGATTCCGACGGATCAGCCGCTGAAGAGTATTTACTGGCTGGTGGGCGATACGCCGCCGGCACAGGGGGAAGTCGATCCGGATCACAGCCGCAGCGGGTTTCTCTACTGTCTGCCGATGGTGCCGATGAGTGGTCGGGATGCGCAGGCGGCGGTGGCGGCGACCACCACGGTGTTCGGGCAGCACGGCTTCGAGGCGTACATCACCTTCAACATGGTCAACACCAAGGTGCTCGAGGGTGTGATCAACCTGGCATTTGATCGCACGCAACCGGAGCGCGTGACCGCCGCGCTGGACGCAATCGAGAAACTGCAGTCGCGTTTTGCGGAACTGGGCTTCACGCCGTACCGTCTGGGGATTCAATCGATGCCGGGGTTCGTGGATCCGCAGGATCCGTTCTGGCAGACGGTACGTGAACTCAAACAGGTGTTCGATCCCAACCACATCATCTCCCCGGGTCGGTACAATCTGGTGTGAGCGCGCGGTGCGCCGTTGGCGGGATCGAAGCGCCCACTCCGCAGCCGGTAGCAACATGCCGTGAATACCACGCGTGCGCTACGACTTGGAATCGTTGATGGCCTGGGCAATGGCATCCAACGCTTCGCTGGCCTGTCGTCCGGTGGCAAGCAAGCTGACGCGATCTCGAAAACGCACATCCAGCGAAAGCAGACCCAGGACGGAGCGCACGTTCATGTAGGGCTTGTCGCCGAGCAGGAAGTTGTAAATTTCCATCCCGTCTTTGTGCAGGTACACATCCGCGTCATAGCGTCGGGAAATCTCGGCCAGTGCGGAGGTCGGCCGTACGTGAATGCCGTTGGGATTGGTCACGACCACGTCTCGCGCAACGAATCCGTTGCGCTCCAGGCTTTCACGCTCGCGCCGCCAGATGCCGGCATACTTGCTGCACCACTCCTCGGCGGCCCGCGCACGCCCGATGTCCCGCCCTTCCGCTTGCGAGCGAAGGTATTTGTGACGCTCGATTTCCGCAATCTGGTCATAGGCGTCCCGACGCATGCGTTCGCGCTGCCAGTCTGCCTTGTAGCGCCGGACGAAGTCGTCGATGGCCTCGTCGATGGTGACTTCGTGACCCAGCTGGCTGGACATGAAGTACTTGTGATCTTCGATGGCCTGCAGTTCGGCCGGTGTCAGGACCAAATTGTGTGCAGCCGACATGAACTTCTCCCGCGCAAAATCCCAGACCACCAAGCATATCATCGACGGCGTATCGTCACAAGCTGGACACGCAGCGCGCGGTCGTGTTTTGGGCTCGGCGGGGGGGGGCGGTCTGTAAGTCAGACGATTGCAATTCACCGGCCGCGTAGAGATACTCCGCAGCGCCAATGAATACGGGTTCACCTCCGGCGAATGATGCTGAACAAGCACCAGCCGCGCAGGCCGGATCACATTCACGAGGCTATATCTATAGCCGCATCGCGGCGGCGCTGCGGCAGGATATTCGCGAAGGAAAGTTGTCGGCGGGATCGCGCCTGCCCTCCGCGGATGAATTGACCAAGCGCTTTAAGGTCAACAAGGGGACTGTCCGCCGCGCCCTGGCCGATCTCGCAGCGGAGGGGTTGATCTATGCGGTGCCGGCACAGGGCACCTATGTGTCAGAGGATCTGCCGGCGGGTCCGCGGCAGCGCCGTCGCGCATCGCTCACGGTGGGGCTTGTCTCCCCAGTTCTCGAAGGGGCGGCCTTCGGACCCAGCGATGCCGAAGTGCTGACGGGGTTGCAGGATGAATTGCTGAAGCACAAGGGTCCGCTTATGTTTCTTCCCGCTCCGCGTACGCTTTCCACTTCGCGGTTTGCGGAGTGGATTGTCCAGGCGCACCTGGATGGCATCATCTATCTGGAGTCGCTCG
>JAQCIA010000351.1 GCA_027620105.1 Verrucomicrobiota bacterium
TGCCGCCAATCTCACAACACGCTCAAGGACCACTCACGGCAATTCCCAACGACTTTGGCGCAGCCATGCACCACCGCTGCTGCATACGCCCATCGCACGCGCTTAAACAGAGGACGGCATTCCATAATGCTCCCCCGATGCAAAATCAGCCTTCAGCTCCAGCCGCACCACTCTCCCCCAGTTTGCCGCCGAACATCCTGATCATCACCGCCAATCAGCTCAGCCAGCGTGCCCTCGGCGCCTACGGCCGCAAAGATAGCCACGCGCCGAACATCGACCGCCTCGCCCGCCGCGGGGTCACCTTCGCCAATGCCTACACGCCCTGCCCGCTTTGCATGCCCGCCCGCGCCGCCATGTGGACCTCGCGCCTGCCGCACGACACCGGCATCCGTACCAATTCCCGCACGGACTCCGTCGCCACGTCCCTGCCAACACTCGGCGATGTTTTCAGCCAGGCTGGTTATCGCTGCGTGCACGTCGGCAAGACCAATGACTGTGGCGCCCTGCGCGGCTTTGAATTGCTTCCCGGCGAAGCCGCCCCCGTCGAAGCGACCCCGCCCTGGACCAACTACAGAGACAGCGAGTGCGACCGCCACACCGCGATCCAGGCGGAATCTTTCCTGAAGGAACAGGGCGCCGCACCCTACGTGATGATCGCGGAATTCAACAATCCGCACGACGTCTGCCTCTGGGTCGACGACCACAGCGGCGCGCACGCGGACACGCCCGTTCCCAGTCCCCTGCCCGCATTGCCCGAAAATTTTGAAACCACGGACCTCGACACCCGCCCCCTGGCCGTGCGCTTTAACTGCTGCTCAAACTTCCGCGTTGCCCAGACCCTCGCCTGGACGCCGGAGAATTTTCGCCACTACCTCGCCGCCTACGACCACTACACGGACATGCTGGATCGCGACGTTGCGCGCGTGCTCACGGCCCTCGCCCGCCGGCCCGACGCGACCAACACCATCGTTGTCTTCCTCGCAGATCACGGCGACGGCCTGGCCTCGCATCGGCTGGTGACCGTGGGCGGGAATTTTTACGAGGAAGCCGCGCGCGTGCCCTTCATGATCTCCGGCCCCGGCATCGTCTCACCGCGCACACCCACGCGCGCGCCGCTGGTCTCGCTGCTGGATCTCTTCCCCACGCTTTGTGATTGCAGCGGCATTCCTGCCCCGGCGGGCCTCGTCGGCCGTAGCCTGCGGCCCTGGTTACGCGGCCGCGGTCCGCGCGATGCGCAGACGCATACTGTCAGCACCTGGACCGGCCACGCCCCTGCCTTGTCCCCGGGGCGCATGATCCGTTCGCATCGCTTCAAGTACACCCATTACCGCGAGGACAATGCGGAGGAGCTTTTCGATCTGGTGGCGGATCCTAAAGAAATGCGCAATCTGGCAACGGATCCCGATCACGCCGAGCAATTAACTGAGCACCGCGCCCTGCTGCAGACGCACTGCGCCCAGACCGGCGATCCGTACTTTGCAGAACTTGTCACTGTCACCGCACCCGCGCATGCCCACGCCGCGGAAAGTTGCCCCTGCCACGCCGCGCCCGCCACCTGAACCTGAACAGCGACGGCGCGTGACGCTGGCATGTTCAACTGCGCCGGGCACTACGCTACGGCTTTGTCGTTCGCCTGCAGGCCTTCATAAAAATCCACCATCAGGTCTGCCGTGGCGGCATCGCCCACCGGCCACAAACTGGCCGCCACGAAAGGCGCCCCCGCGAACATACACCTGTTGAGGAGAGTCCCTGTTTTGTCGCCGGTTTTGTCAGATGCCCACCAAACTGCTATCATCCGCGCCCGTGATTCACGACCAGACCATTCTCGCCACGCCCGCCGACATCGGGGTCCGCCTGGACCGCGTCGTCGCCACCCACTGTCCCGGCAGCACGCGCGCCTTCATCCTCGATGCCATTGCCAACGATGACATCTTCGTGAACGATCGCGTCGCACCAAAGGGCAGCAAAATCCGCGCGGGCGACCGCATTCTCGTGCATGCCCTCTTCGAGCAGGCCGACAAGCGCGTCAAACCCGAACCCGACCTGCCGCTCGTGGTGATCCATCGCGACGACGCCTTGCTCGTGCTCGACAAACCCGCCGGCATGCCGGTCCATCCACTCGGCCCCGGCGAAACCGGCACCCTCGCCAACGCCCTCGTCGCCCGCGAGCCGGCGCTCGCCGACATCGGCGACGATCCGCTCTTCCCGTCCCTCGCCCATCGCCTCGACACCGACACGTCCGGCCTCGTCGTGGCCGCCCGCACCGCGGAGGCCTACACCTTCCTGCGCGACGCCTTCCACCAGCACCGCGTCGACAAAACCTATTGCGCCCTCGTGCGTGGCAGCCCCCCCGACACCGCCCGACTCCAGCACTACCTCGCGCACCTGCCCGATCAGCCCGGCCGCATGCGCGTGTTCCGCGAACGCCCCGAACAGTACGCCGGTCCGCGCCTCATGCAGGCCGTCACCGAGTTCCGCGTGCGCACCCGCTATCGCGACCACGCGCTGCTCGACGTGCGCATCGAAACCGGCGTCACCCATCAGATCCGCGCCCAACTCGCCGCCGTCGGCTGCCCCATCGCCGGCGACAAACTCTATGGCGGCACACCGGACAGACTCGACCCGCCGCGCCAGTTCCTTCACGCCGCCGCCCTCGCCTTTACCCATCCCACCAGCGGCCAAACCGTCCGCTTCACCGCCCCCCTCCCCCCCGACCTGGAAGCCACCCTCGCCCAACTGACGCAATAGCCCTCCTGCTTTGCTCCCGGCATCGAGATCTCACGCCGAGTCGCCGAGCGCGCAGAGCGATTCATTTTAGATCCGTGCGTCTTGCGCTTCTGTTGGCGCTTTCGGTAGCGCCGCCTTTGTGTCGGCTATGTCC
>JAQCIA010000352.1 GCA_027620105.1 Verrucomicrobiota bacterium
ATGAAACGGAAGAATGAAGGGCGAGCGGTGGAAAGTCTAGTTTTTTATTTCTAACTCACGCAAGATCAGGTCGATGTGTTGGTCCGCAGCGCAGCCATGGCGGTGGTGGCCGGGGACACACGGCCTGTGGCTTTCGCGCTGGAACCGCGCTATGCTGGCGGTGCATCGCGTGATCGGAGGAGGACAGTATGACGCGTTTTACGTTGCGGCGGCGGGTGGAGTTTGCAGACACGGACATGGCGGGGATCGTGCACTTCACGGCGTACTTCCGGTACCTCGAAGCGGCGGAGCATGCGCTGCTGAGGTCGTTGGGGCTGTCGTTGTTTGACGCGGGGGGTGCGGCGCGTCTGGATTGGCCGCGCGTGTCGGCTTCGTTTGACTATCGCGCGCCGCTTCGGTTCGACGATGAATTCGATGTGCGTCTGCGCATGCAGCGTCTGGGGCAATCGTCGGTGACGTATCGTGGTGAGATTGTGCGCGAGGGCGTGGTGGTGGCCGTGGGGCGTGCGACGGTTGTGTGCTGCCGGGTGGGCAAGGGCGGCACGTTGCGGGCCGTGCGGATACCGGCGCGGGTGCGGGCGTTGCTGGCGGGCACGGGTGCGAAGGCGGTTCGAAAGGCAGCCCCCACAACGCGACGGTCACGGCGCAGAGCTGGCAGCGGGTGACATCACGCGTGTCGCGTCAAGCGCTGTCGACCGCAGCAGCACAAACACGGCGATAGCGATCAGTCCAAGATTTTCGGCAACTTTTCTCCACCCGATGCGCGGGCCTTCGCTTGAGACCGAAAAGCAGCCGCAGGTGATGTCCAGTCCGCGGTGGACGTTGTAAGCGACTGCGGCGGTGAAAAGCACAAGCATGAGCAGGATCACCCACGCGGCGCCGGCGCGGAGTCGTGGCGCCAGCAAGGCGATGGCGGCCACGAGTTCGAGCCACGGCAAGTAGATCGCGAGGGCATTGATCAGGCCGGGTGGCGCGAGGTGATGGCGATAAATGGCCAGCGCGAAGGCGTCCGGGTGTGCGATTTTCGGCAGCGCCGCAGCGATGAATACGGCGGCCAGGATGGCGCAGGCGGCCCACACCGCAACACGCGGCTTCATGGCGCACCACCTTCCGCAGTGGTCCAGGCCCCGTAGCCCCCTGGAAATAGAAGAATGTTCGTGTGGCCCTGCGCGTGAAGTTGTCGGCCCAATAGCAGCGACTCGTCGCATTCCTCGCCAGAACAGTAGACGAGCAAGGGGGTGGATGGCCCCAGCAGGGGGGCGAATTGGGGATAGAGCGCATCGAAATCATCCACCGGCAGCGAGAGGGCCCCGGGAAGATGACCGGCGCCGTACTCGGCGTTCGGGCGCGCATCGAAGATAAGTGTGGCGCCATCGCGGACGAGGTTGCGTACGTCCGCGAGCTCCACGATGCGCAGTCCGGATGTCGCCGCCTGTGAGGTGAGGTGTTGCGTCCAGTCCTGCGTCCAGGGAATGCGGCGGGGCGCGACCAGGTTGGCGGCCGTGCCCACAAGCAGTCCCGTCAGCAGGACCACGGCAGCTCCGGAAGCTGAGCGTCTCATGGCGATGCTACTCCGGCGGCAGTTCCACAATCGAGAGCCAGAAGGATTCGATCGCGTGAATCACTTCTAGGAATCGGTCGAGGTTCAGGGGTTTGGTCACGTAGCAGTTCACGTGCAGGTCATAGGAGCGCAGGATGTCGCTCTCCGCCTTGGACGTGGTGAGGATGACGACGGGGATGCGGCGCAAGCCGGGATCGGCTTTGATGTCGGCCAGCACTTCGCGGCCATCCTTGCGCGGCAGATTCAAGTCGAGCAGGATCAGGTCGGGACGCGGTGCCGTGGCATGGGGGGGCTGGCGATGCAGGAAGCGCAGGGCTTCCTCGCCGTCTTTGGCAACATGCAGCTCGTTCGCGATTTTGTTCTCGCGCAGGGCTTCACGAGTGAGTTGCACGTCGCCCGGATTGTCTTCCACGAGCAGAATGCGGACGGGCCGGCTGCGCGGGTTCGTCATGCTGAACTTCCTTTCGATTGTGGATTCCCGTGCGCCGTTGTCGCCACCGCGGGGGCATCGGTGTGCGTCCGGGGTGTCGCGCCGTCTGTCCCGGTTGGCAGGGTCACGTGGAACGTCGACCCACTCCCGGATTGGGATGTCACCCATATTTTTCCGCCGTGACGTTCCACAATTTTTCGGCAGACGGCAAGGCCAATCCCGGTGCCGGCGTACTCACCCTGCGCATGCAGCCGGCGAAAAATATCAAAGATGCGCTCGGCGTGTTGTGCGTCGATGCCAATGCCATTGTCGGACACCGTGATGTGCACATGCGCCCATTCCCTGGTGGCATCGAAGCGGATGCGGGGGGGTGCCGTGCCGCGAAACTTCACGGCGTTACCGAGAAGATTCTGAAACAGTTGCAGTAACTGGGTTTCGTCGCCGTAGACATGCGGGAGATGCGAGGACTCGATCTCCGCTGCGGCCTCCTGAATGGCAATGGCCAGATTCTCCCGGGCGGCTTTGAGGATCTGGTTGCAGTCGACGCGGTGGTACGGTTTGCTATGCGTGCCTAGACGAGAATAGGCGAGCAGGTCGTTGATCAGGCGCTTCATTCGTTCGGCGCCGTCAACCGCATAGCGGATGAAGTCGTCGGCATCCGTATCGATGCGACCAAGGTAGCGGCGGGCCAGCAGTTGCACATAGCTGCTGACCATGCGCAGCGGTTCCTGGAGGTCGTGGGAGGCCACGTAGGCGAACTGCTCCAGGTCATGGTTCGAGCGGTTCAGGTCGACGAGGGCGCGCTCCAGTTCCGCCGTGCGAGCGGCGACGGGGCGCATCCCTGATTCATTGACCTGAGTCAGGCGGCGGCGGCCAGCCATAGGGAGT
>JAQCIA010000353.1 GCA_027620105.1 Verrucomicrobiota bacterium
TGAATCCGCGGATTCGCCGGGTTCTTGAACTGCTGCGGCATGAAATATTTCGTGGGGTCCGCCGCCGCCATCTCCGTGGCCTTGGCAATGGCACCGGGCATGCCCTTCGGGCCTTCGGTCAGAATCAAATTCGCGCCGAAGGCCGCCAGCACACGCCGACGTTCCATGCTCATCGTCTCGGGCATGGTCAGCGTCAGTTTGTACCCGCGCGCTGCGGCCACATAGGCCAGCGCGATGCCGGTGTTCCCACTGGTCGGCTCAATGATCTCCATACCCGGCTTGAGCTTGCCGGTCTCTTCGGCGTCCCAGATCATCGCGGCGCCAATGCGGCACTTTACCGAGTAGGCGGGGTTGCGCCCTTCGATCTTGGCCAGCACCGTCGCCTTGGCCTGCCCCACCACCCGATTCAGTTTGATCAGCGGCGTATTTCCAATCGAGCGACTGTTGTCGGGATACGAATTGCTCATGCTGGCGTCCTCCTTGCGTTGGTAGTCTGAATATCAGGTCATACTAACAAACCGGATTCGTCGTTCCAACCGAAAGAAGCAGCGCTCACATCGCGTTGAAACCGCCTTGGCGCCCCCTCCGCCCGCCCCGGCCCGCTTATGCGCCGCGCGCCGTCGCACCGGCCAGTTTCCGCAAGCGCAGCGCGGCTTTCACACCGTGCTTGGCGGGATGCCGGAGGGCGTGCCGGATCAACCATTTGCGCGCTTCCGACGCGCCCACCACCCATGTTTCGCAGATTTCGAACACCACCGCAGGATGATCCTTAGCGATGTCACCCAGATGATTCGCGACGCTGCGCCGCACATAAAGATCAGGATCATCCTTGAGGGCCTCGAGGATCGGGAGGGCCGGGCGCGGATCCCGGATCAACGCCGGAATGTGCACGGCCCAGGGCAGGCGTGGCCGAGATCCCTCCGAACACAGCCGCCGCACATGCGGGTCCGCGTCCCGCGTCCACGCCTGCAACTGCGCCAGGGTGCGCGCCAGGGCATGATTCAGAAACGGTCGCATGGAGAATTCCGCGCTGAATCGGCGCGTCAATTCATATTGGGCGCGCATGGAGATCGCAAAGGGATCGCGCCCGCCATTGTGCGCGGCATCTAGTCCGTAGTTGGCGACAAAGCACACGTGCGGAAGATAGAAGAACACCGCCAGCCCGAGTGTGTCGGTGGCCGTGAGTGGTGGTGTCAGGGAGCGCAGCAGAACGTCGATGGCGTCCGCATAGCGCACGGGCAAGTGCGCGCGCAGCACCCGCGCGAGATGATGCCCCCGATCCATGATGCCCAGCGGCTCCAACCCGGTCAGCGCGTCCTTGCGAAACGCTGCACCATCGAACGGCGCATGCACCATGGCAAGGTTTGCGGCCAGACAGTCCACCGCTGGCCGATCCAGCAGGACCTTCAGCGTGCTCCCCTTTGAAATGGTGCCGGGCGCCGAAGGAATGCGGAGCCCCGCCGGCGCGCGCGGCGCTGGCTGACCGGCGTTCGGAGCTGACCGTTTGGGTTTCTTCGACATGGGGAAAACGGAGGCCAGTCGCGCCGCGCTACTCCGCCAACGCCAGGGCCTTGGCGAAGCGGCCCCAGAGCGCTTCCGGCTCTTCCATGCCCACGGAAACGCGGATCAAGTACCGCGAAACGCCACAGGATTCCGCCCAGTCCAGTTCGCCATAGTGCGCGAGCAACGTGAAGGGACAGGCCAGCGTGAACGTCGTCCCCAGCGTGGGGCCTTTGCAAATTTCCAATGCGTCGTAGACCCGTGGTGCGTTCCTGGCCGGATTGCGCACGAGAAAACTCAGCAGATTTCCCCAGCCACCTTCGGGCCGGCGCACCGCTTCATAAGCCGCGCAGGATTCCCACTTCGGATAGTACACAGCCGCCACGGACGGATGCGCACGCAGGCGCTCGGCAATCAGCAACCCATTGGCGTTGTGCACGCGCATGCGTTCAGGAAAGTTTCGCGCCTGCTCATCAAGCATGATCGCATCGCCGCCCCATAGCAATTCTTCATGGTCCGCCCGCAAGGCCTTCAGGAACATCGCATAGAAAGGCGAACGCGGATTGAGCAGCACCGCCCCCCCCATCACATCGCCCGATCCGGCAAAATACTTGGTCAGGCTGGTCACGATCACGTCCGCGCAGGAGCGCAAATCAACGTTGTAAGGTGTCGCCACCACATCGTCGACCACCAGCGGGATGTCGCGCTCGCGCAGCCACGGGCCCAATTTGGTCAGGTCGATACAGCCCAGCAACGGATTCCCTGGCAATTCGGTGAAGCAGGCCGCCAGCGGCTGCTGCTCCAGCTGTGCCTGAAGCGTCGCCAGCTTCTCGCCGTTCTGGCAGGTCAGAAAAAGCGTGCCCATGCCGAACTCCTGCTGCACCTTGAGGCTGTCGACGTAAGGAAACCCCAGTTGCGCCGTCGCCCGCGCCGGCCGACACGCGTTCACCGCGCGCAGCACGGCGAAAATCGAGGCCATGCCCGTGGGATGTAGAAACACATCCTCGGCGGCGAGACCATAGTACCCCGCCAGCTGGCCGCGCAGGGATGCGCGCGCGGCATCGGCAACAACCCCATCGATCCACGTCCCCGCAAGATGCGCCTCCGCCTGGCGGCTCGACACAATCAGCCCCACATGCTGCCAATAGGCCCGCAGCGCCGCCATGCCTTCCGCCGTGGTCACCACCGCAAACACATCCCCATCGCGGACAATCTGTGCGCTGGCCCCGCTGCGCCTGGTCACGTACGCCGCACCCGCTGCGGCCGCCCGCATGGAAGGAAACGGCAGGCAGTTTCCATCTTTGGCGATGCCCTTTGCCACCGCTTCCACCAGCGGATGCACCACAAACCGGGGATAGCCGCAGCGCATA
>JAQCIA010000354.1 GCA_027620105.1 Verrucomicrobiota bacterium
GTCTTCGCGGCGCTCCGGCGGGGACAACAGGGTCGGATACATAGTATTCACCCGTGGTACAGTTTGCGTACAAGTGGCCAGCCCAACAGTACCCTCCGATGCCCCATCCGATCCGAGATTTCGTCGAAAATCTACCCATGGTGGACGTGCACGAACACCACTTCCCGAGGGTGCTCGATGCGTCCGACGTCGATCTTCTCCGTCTGTTCACCGAGAGCTATGCGTCTTGGACGCGGGGAAGGTCATTCTCCCTACCGTCGGAGGCGCAGGGTTCGAAACCGGTGGGGCTTCCGCGGGTTCCGACAACGTGGGACGCGCTCGCGCCCTATCTGACGGAGAGCGGCTCCAACTCGTTTGTCCGCAACCTGGTACGCGTGGTGAATGAACTCTACGGCGATGGCGAGGGTTCAATCACGCAAGCGAATTGGGAGAGGCTCGACGCGAGAGTGCGCCAACAGCATGCGAAGCCCCATGGCTGGCGCGAGGTTCTCGACCGCGCGCGCATCGGGGGCATCATAACCGATCCCTATGTCGATCCGATGGTGGACGCGCACGTCGAGATAAGCCCTCGTCATGTGTCGGTGATGCGCATCAATGCCTTCGCATGCGGTTGGAATCCGGAGGCGAAGGATCACAACGGAACGTCCGCGCACGAGTTACTCGACCGGCTGAAGATTTATCCGCGGAGCTTCGATTACTACCTCGAGGCCCTCGAGCAACTGGTCGCCGGCGCCGCCGGACGTCACCAGGTGGCGCTCAAGATCGCCTTGGCCTACGACCGCTACCTCGACTTTGATGCTCCCGACGAGGCTCTTGCGCGGTCAGCCTGGGGCAAGCCGTCTCCCAACGCCGCGGAACAGAAGGCCTTCAGCGACTTCGTGGTGGACAGGTTCTGCCGTCTCGCCGCCGAGTACGATCTCCCGGTCCAGATGCATCTCGGCAGCGCTATCATCCGTGGTTCACACCCGCTCAATACGGCCGGGCTCATCGAACGCCATCCACGCACGCGCTTCCTCCTCATGCACCTTGCCTATCCATGGGCCCGCGAGGTTCTCGGAATGGGGCTGATCTACCGCAATGTCTGGCACGATCTTTGCTGGGCGCCGCTCCTAAGTCCTACGCTGTTCAGGCAAAGCCTGCACGAGGCGATTGAAGTCCTCCCTGACGAGTCGCGGATGATGTTTGGCGGCGACAACTGGCACGCCGAAGAAACCTATGGGGCAATGTCCATGGCGCGACGGATTCTTGCAGAGGTCCTCGAGGACAAAATCAGGGACGGCTACCTTGCCGAAGATGACGCTCGGCGCCTGGCACCGAAGATCCTGAGCGACAACGCCGTCTCTTTCTTTGGCTTGGGCCAGTTGTGATGGTGCCGCGCGATACGCCTCGATCGCGTAGCCATCAGGTGGTGTAGAAAACCGATACGATCCGCGGCCACCGCTTGCCCTGCGGGGTCAAGCTGCTGGTAGCACGAATTCGTTGGCACCACACATGGGCGAAAGCACAAGGCCGCCAAACTGCGGGAGATTTACGCTTTACTCACCGGCGACCAAGATTTGCGTTTCCGTCGAAGCGGGGTCGGTCGCGGTTTCCGAGTGGTGCGGTCGATTGTTGGAATCTCAATTTCTGGCTTCATTAATGATCAGCGCGGCTGGCATTCTGGCGACGATCGCAGCCAATGCCCGCAGCGCAAGGCAGCGTGACTTGGTGAATATATGCTTGCGGCCAAGACGGACTGCCAGCCGGTAAACCCGCACTGAAAATAAATGGCTAATGCGGCGCAGCGTGGTAGGGAGTGGCACAGGCGCTGGCAGGCTGCGATGAGTGTTGTGGACTGCCAATGCTGTTCTATGGAAGTTGTGTGATTTCTGCTCGTTAGGCCGATTAGGGCTGTCCCAATG
Organism: Verrucomicrobiota bacterium; assembly: GCA_027620105.1. GTDB lineage: Bacteria > Verrucomicrobiota > Kiritimatiellia > UBA8416 > JAIOPI01 > JAIOPI01. The sequence continues at coordinate 1,902 of JAQCIA010000354.1, forward strand.
TTGAGTAATAAATTTAGTGGGGGCTTTGCCTCCAAGACAATGGTTGGGTGGGGATTAGCGCGGGGTGCTAATTGGTAAGCCCGCGAGAAGGGTGTATGATATGGAGGTGGTAGGGGGTTTGAACTTGCGATCCGTCATGAACGGCGGCCGGACTAGCATCACCGTTGAGGTCGCCTACCCGCAAAATCACCTCGAACACGAGGCGTTCACCGAGGCCTTCGTAAGTATGGAGGGAGAGAAGGGAACGATCGAACTCAAGAAGGATTTATGGGCTTGCGTGACCACGAGGGACGGCACGCACTCCCGTCGTGTTGGGGATAACCGTGGGCTGATCCAAACTACGATGTCGTTCATTTCATCATCGTGCCCTGCAACGCAAACACCTCTCCGCTCTCTGCTCTCCGTGGCGAAGGCCGGGCCAAGACCATCGAAAGGGATAGCTACAAGACGGTTTGGCTCGTCTACGCCCACTACGTCTCCGGCTAAATAGAAGCGACGGTTCATTCCCCGTAAGCCCTCTGTGACACGGCATCCAATGCCCCGTGAAAATTGCCTCATTGGTATCGACGTCGGTACGTCAGTTGTGAAGGCCGTTGCCTTCGATCGCTCTGGCCGGGAAATTTGTGTGCACGACTGCCCCATGCCGCTGCGCCATCCGCAGCCTCTCTGGGTCGAGCAGGATCTGCAGCAGCTCTGGAAATGTGTGAAGACCGCTCTCGCCAACGTCGTGGGCCAGCTTGCGAAGAAACAGCGGAGTATCGATAGCGTCGGCGTCACATCGACGGGCGATGGTACCTTCCTTATGACCCGCGCCGGCGAGCCCATCCGCGGCGGGATGCTCTGGTGCGACGGTCGTGCGGGAAAAATCGTCGAACGCATGCACGCCGACGGCACTGCCGATGCCGCCTTTAAGCGCTGCGGCACTTCTGTGTTTACCGGCTCGCAAGCCGCCCAATTGACTTGGCTCC
>JAQCIA010000355.1 GCA_027620105.1 Verrucomicrobiota bacterium
TCGCCCATACCGCGGAGGTTTATCTCTGCCTGCGCGGCGAGGGCCTGATGCTGATGAAGACGGAGGCCGGCCAATGCCGCACGGAGCCGATGACGCGCGGCCGGATGGTGTATGTGCCGCCGTATTGGGCCCACCGGTCAATCAACACCGGTAACGACCTGCTGGTCAGCTACTGCGTGTACCCGGCCGAGGCCGGCCATAATTACGGCGACATCGCGCAGCAGGGCTTTCCGAAGCGTGTGTTTCACCGTGCGGGCCGCTGTGTCATCGAATAACTCCCAACGCGAGACGCATCGCATGCAAGCTAAAATCGTTCCGATCTACTTCGACCCGGGCCGCGATGGCGGCTTCGATGAGCAGGTGGCCGCGCTGAAGGCGCTGCTGACGGACAAGGCGGAGATCCTGCCGCCCGTCGCGCTGGGCGCGGCGCTGCCCGACGCCGACGCGGTGGTGTTTCCGCAATTGCTGGGCGAGGCCTATCGCCGGCTGGCGGACTTCAAGGCCATCGGCCTGCCGATCCTGGTGGTCACGTCCCAGTTCGGCACGCTCTCGATGTGGGACTGGGAACTCATCGGCTTCCTCAAGGCGCACGGCGTCGCGACGATTGCGCCCTACACCCTGGCCCAGACGCGGAAGATCTGCAACGCGCTCCGCGTCCGGCGCGAGTTGCGGAGCACCAAGTTTCTGGTTTACCAGGACAATCCCGGCGCCGGCGCGCAGGCCGGCATCTTCAAGCGCTTTTACTGGTGGGAGGACGCCTGCACACAGCGCCTGAAGGACCGGTTCGGCGTCACCATCGTCAAACGCAGCTTTCGTGAACTGGCGGAGCGGGCGAAGGCAATACCCGACGCCGAGGCCGACGCGGCGGGCCAACGGCGGCCCGTGCCCATGGCGGATAGCGCGGGCCAGCCGCTGCGTAGCGCGCTGAAGCTTTACCTCGCCGTCAAGCGCGACCTGGCCGAGGACGGCTGCGTGCGCGCGGCGGGTATGAATTGCCTGAATGAATCCCACTTCTGCGACACCACGCCCTGCCTCGCGTGGAATCTGCTGTACGAGGAACAGAAGCTCACCTGGGGCTGCGAGGCGGACACGGTTTCGATGCTGACGCAGTATCTGCTGCAGCATACGTTGGAGTCGCCCATCATGATGACGAACTTGTATCCGTTCCTGTTGGGGGACGCGGCGCTGAAGCACGAGCGCATTAAGGCCTTCCCCGCCGTGCCGGACGACCCGGCGAACTACGTGCTGGTGGCGCATTGCGGATACCTGGGCGTGCTGCCGCAGTCGTTCGCGACCACCTGGACGCTGCGCCGGAAGGTGCTCGGCATCGTGGACCCGAATGCCACGGCGATTGACGCGCGCCTGCCGCTCGGCGACATCACGCTGGCCAAACTGCAGCCGTCGTTCAGCGACCTGACGGTGGTGCCGGGCACGCTGACTGGGTACGCGCAGTATCCCGGTTCGGACTGTTTGAACGGCGGCGTGATCCGTGTGCGCGACGGCCATCGGTTCATGGACGCGCTCTGCTCGCATCACGCGCTGCTGATGACCGGCAATCAACTCGCCGACGTGCGGCAAATCGCCAAGGTTTTCGACCTGGGCGTCACGGAAGTGTAGGACGACAACCCATCGGCGCCCGCTGGCGCCGGAATATGGAAAGGCCAACCATGAAAACAGGCATCGACAGCTACTGCTACCACCGCTACTTCGGCGAAGTGTACCCCGATCAGAAACCCGTTCGCAAACGCTGGACCTTCCATGACTTCGTCAAGCGTGCGGTCGAGTTGCGCGTGGACGGGGTCTCCCTCGAATCGTGTTTTTTTGAGCGCTTTGACGCCGGCTACCTCGCGGACATGAAGGCGAGTCTTGATGCCCGGAAGCTCGAGCGCGTGCTGGCCTGGGGGCATCCCAACGGGCTCGAGGCCGGGCGCAGTGAAAAGGCCTGGCGCGACATGAATGCGCTGATTCCCAAGGCCCGGCATCTCGGCGCGGACATCATGCGCATTGTGGCGTCGTCGCTGATGTTCCGGCACGAGCCGCACGCGCCGCAAATCAAGGCGGTCGTGAAGATGCTCAAGCACAGCGTCAAAATCGCCCGCGACCACGGCGTCGTCCTGGCCCTGGAAAACCACATTGATTACAGCTCGACGGAAATCTACGAGATTCTGGAGCGCGTGGGTTCAGACCACTTGCGAGTGAATTTCGATACCGGCAACACGTTGCGCCTGATGGAGGATCCCGTGGCGGCCGCGCGGCGGCTCGGCCCCTACACCGTCGCCACGCACACCAAGGACGTGGACGCCTGCCGGCACGTGGCGCCGGAGGAATGGTACTTCTTTTCGTCCGTGCCCGTCGGCACGGGTCTGATCGACATGCCCGGCGTGGTCCTGGCGCTGAAAGCGGCGGGGTACACGGGTGTGCTCGCGGTCGAGACCGACCACCACAAGGACCACCAAGATGAGGACAAACTGGTGGCCCAGAGCATTGCCTATCTCAAGAAACTGCTGCGCCAACTGAAGGCGGATTGAAGCACCGGCGGAGATTGCCATGAAGAAACTCAACGTCGCGCTGATCGGGTACAAATTCATGGGCAAGGCCCATAGCTACGGGCTGATGGCCTGTCCGTTCTTCTTCAAAACCGGAATCGAGCCGGTACGCAAGGTGATCGTGGGCCGCCACGAAGGGCCGCTCAAGCAGGCCGCGGCCGACTTCGGCTGGGAGGAATTTTCGACTGACTGGCGCGCCGTGGTGCGGCGACCAGACATTGATATCGTGGACATTGTGACACCGCCGAACCTGCACGCCGAAATCGCCATCGAGGCGGCGAAGGCGGGCAAGCACATCTTCTGCGAAAAGCCCT
>JAQCIA010000007.1 GCA_027620105.1 Verrucomicrobiota bacterium
TTTTATCGGCCAGCGCCTGGGGGGTGACGCCCGCGGCGGCGGCGGCTTGTTCGACCTTCTGGCCGTGTTCGTCCGTGCCGGTCAGGAACCAGGTGGCATCACCGGCCAGGCGATGATACCGCGCCAGCACGTCCGCCAGAATCGTCGTGTACGCATGCCCGATGTGGGGCTTGTCGTTGACGTAGTAGATCGGCGTCGTGACGTAAAATGTCGTTGTCTTGTCCATCGTGCGTACCGTCCGCGAAGACTAGCAGCACGCGTCGCGAAGGCAAACGCATTTCCCTCCGCGCCGCTCCGTAGGGCCGGCTTTACGCCGGCCACCGCCGACGTAGAATCGGCTCTACCCCCGGCAACGCCGCCCCAAACGCACCACCATCCCAAGTCAGCCATCACAACAGGCTGATCGCGTCCACATCCACGGCAACCTTCACATCCTTGGGCGGCGGGTGATCACGCAGAATTTCACGCAGTGGCACGGTCATGGCGCGCACGGAACCGGCGCGCAGCATCAACTGAAAACGAAACACACCCTTCACGCGCGCAATCGGCGCCGGACAGGCGTCCGCCACACGCACCTGCTCCCCCGCCGCAGCGGCCATCTTTTTGGAAATGGTTTCCGCGTAAAACAATACGCGGGATTCCGAGGCCCCACGAAATGTCACGCAGGTGAGCCGCGCAAAAGGCGGATAGCGCAGTTCCCGGCGAAACTCCGATTCCATGTCGCAGAACCCCGTGAAATCGTTGCGGCGCACAGCCTGCATGGCCGGGTGATGCGGCGTGTAGGTCTGCACGATGACTTCGCCCGAAACCGTGCCGCGCCCCGCGCGCCCCGCCACCTGCGCCAGCAATTGGTAGGTCCGTTCGGCGGCGCGAAAATCGGGCATGTGCAAGCTCTGATCCGCGCTGATCACACCCACCAGGGTCACGTTGGGAAAATCCAATCCCTTGGCAATCATCTGCGTGCCGATCAGGATATCAATCTTCCCCGCACGAAAATCACCGAGAATGCGATCGTGCGCGCCCTTGGTCCCCGTGGCGTCCGTATCCATGCGCACCGCGCGGGCCTTCGGAAAACACTTCTTCACGATCGTCTCCACGCGCTGCGTCCCGAACCCGCCGTACTTGAATGCCGGATCCGCGCACTGCGGACACTTGGCCGGCACCGCGCGCGACTGGCCGCAGAGGTGGCAGCGCAGGCGGTCGTCCTGGCGATGGTAGGTTACCGCCACACTGCACTGGTCGCATTCCGCGCGAAAGCCACACTTGGGACACACCAGCGACGTCGCAAACCCGCGCCGGTTCAGAAACAGGATGATCTGCTCCGCGCGCGCCAGGCGCTCGTGGATGCCCTGCATCAGCTCCTTGGAAAACACGCTCACATGGCCAACGCGCTCGGCATTGATGCGCATGTCCACGATGCGGATCGCCGGCATGCGCCGATTGTCCACTCGGCGCGGCAGGCTCGCCAGCCGATACTTGCCCTTCGCGGCGTTGTTCCAGGACTCGAGCGATGGCGTCGCCGATCCCAGCACCACCAGGCAACCTTCAATCCGCCCGCGCATGACCGCCACGTCGCGCGCATTGTAGCGTGGCACATCTTCCTGCTTGTAACTAGGCTCGTGCTCTTCATCCACCACGATCATGCCCAGCGGGCGCACCGGCGCAAACACCGCCGACCGCGCCCCCACCACGATGCGCGCCGCGCCGGAACGGATGCGATGCCATTCGTCGTGCCGCTCACCCTCGGAGAGATGGCTGTGCAGCACCGCCACTTGTTCGCCAAACCGCGCGACGAAGCGCTCAATCGTCTGCGGTGTCAGCGCAATTTCGGGCACCAGCACAATTGCGCCCCGCCCGGCGGCGAGCGCGCCGGCTATCCCCTGCAGGTAGACTTCCGTCTTGCCGCTGCCGGTAACGCCATGCAGCAGAATCACGCCCGGCGGTTGCGCGGCCGAACTCGCCGTGGCCGCGGACACCTCGGATCCACCCACCCCCGTTGCCGCCTTGATCATCGCCACCGCCGCGGCCTGTTCCACTTCGAGTTGCAGCGGTTCCGTCGGTAACAAGGTTCGGCGAGAAAGCGGCGTCCGTTCCACCGTTTCTTCCGCCACCACCACCCAGCCCTTGCGTCGCAGGGCCTGAATCGGTGCAGCGGTGATGCCGAGTTCCCGAGCCAGGGCCTGCAACAACTGTGGACCCGCCGTCCACAGGCGCTCCATCACCGCGCGCTGTTTGTCAGACAACGCGTCGGCAACATCCGCGGCCCGTTCGCGGGCATGGCGCACCGTCAACTGTGCCTTAAAACCCGAACCGGCTTTCCGTACCGGCGCCGGCAGCAGGGCGCGCAACACCTGCTCGAGCGTCGCGCAGTAGTAACCCGCGATCCAGCGCGCCAGTTCCAGGAGCGGTTCATCCAGCAGCGGGTGCGGATCGGTGAGGGCCAGGATCGATTTCAGATCCGTGCGGTCAGAACGCTCGACCAACCCCACCACGAACCCCGTGGCCTGACTGCGCCCGAAGGGCACGAGCACGCGCGAACCGAGCGCAATCGAGCCCGCCAGCGGTTCCGGGATCAGGTAATCGAAGGTCCGATCCAATGCCACGTGCGTGGCGATCTTGGCAATAGGCGGCATGCGCGCCATGATACGCGATCACCACCGTCACCGCAATCTGCCCGCATCGGCGCCTGCTCGACGCGCCATAGTGCCCGAAAATGCCGTCCCGCAGGGCCGGGCTTTACGCGGGCCATCAGCCGACCTGAACTCGGCTCTACCCACAACGACGAAACAGCGTCCACCAGCACACACCCCGCCAAAAAAAAGGCCGGGAGCGCATCGCGCCCCCGGCCTGAAGCCCACAGCCAATTACGGCTGCGCCACGCTCAATGCACTCAGGGATGGGTTAAACAGCCTGAAGTCGTTCGCGAGCAACTTCTTGGTCGCACCGCCGGCTGTCACAACCACGAGTCCTTCCTGCCCGAAAGGGACCGATTCGAGGGCCACCGACGGCAGCGTCGGCAACACGGGCAGCGTGGTGTCCGATACATTCTTGGTGAACATGAACGGCGTGTCGCTCGGCGTGTTTTCGCCCACGTCCTTCGAGATGCACCAGGCATTGTTCTCAGCCGCGAAGCTAATCCAGTCCGCTGCGGCCGGTACACTCGGCGCCGAGAAGAAGGCCGCCGAGACGTCACGAAAGATCGCCACGGAGTTACTCTTGAAGAAGGACGTGCTGTTTGCCGTGGAGGAATCCGGATACACCGCCCCACCGCCAACCGAGAAGGCGTCCATTTCCGCCGCGAACAGCAGCATGTAAATGCCGCGCCCGTTGTTGGAAGTTTGCGTCATCTTGGCACTACGCCGGGCCTTGGCAACCGCCGGCAACAGTAGCGCTGCCAGAATCGCGATAATCGCGATTACGACAAGCAGCTCGATCAGTGTAAACGATGCAAGGTGCGAACGATTGCTGCGCGTCTTCATCGAAGCGGTCTCCTTCATGTTTCCTGTGCCAGAAGCCAATTTTCAAACCCCGATTTTGGTAACAGTAGCACCGGCGCAAGCGCGCCGTCAACCCACTTATTTCCGATTTTTCAGCGGCGAGGCCTACAACAGCAGCATGCAGTCACCATAGCTGTAGAACCGATATCGGGATGCAATCGCTTCCGCGTAGGCCCGCTGAACCAGCCCGATTCCCGCCTGAGCAGCGCCCCCCTGAGCAGCCGCGGCGAAGGCACTGACCATCATCAGAAGCGTGGAGCGCGGCAGATGAAAATTCGTCAGCATCACGTCCACTGCTCGAAACGCATAGGGCGGGTAAATGAACAGGCCGCTGCGCCCGGCATCCGCCACCACCGCACCCCGCGCCTTGGCAACCGTTTCCAGCGTCCGCACCGACGTGCTGCCCACAGCCACCACCCGCCCACCCGCCGCCCGGGCCTCGCGAATGGTCTCCGCAGCTTCGGCGGAAACGTCGTAGCGCTCTTCCTCCATGGTATGCGCTTCGATCTGCTCGGCCTTCACCGGCTTGAAGGTGCCGGGACCCACATGCAACGTGATCTTCGCGATCCGCACCCCCTGCCCGCCCAGCGCCGCCAGCAGATCCTCCGAAAAATGCAATCCGGCCGTGGGCGCCGCAACCGCGCCAGGGACACGCGCATACACGGTCTGATAACGTTCGCGATCCAGTGCTTGCAGCGGTGAGGCCTCCACCGCGCGATGAATATAGGGAGGCACGGGAACACCGCCATGCGCCGCGAGTGCATCATCCAGCGGCCCGCCATTGGCATCCAGGACCACACACACCCGCCCCGCACCCAGCACGCGCTCAACCACGCCGGTGATGTGGCCGTCCGCCAGGGAGAGTCGCAACCCTTCCCGCCCCCGCCCCGCCGCACGGTACAGCGCTTCCCAGCGCGTGGCATCCAGCCGCTCCAGCAGAAACACCTCCACCTGTCCGCCCGTATCAACGCGGCGCCCGAGCAGCCGCGCCGGTATCACGCGCGTGTCGTTGAGCACCAGCGCGTCACCAGCCCGCAGGTATTCGCCAAGATCGGCAACGCCACGGTGGACCCGAGTGCCGGTGCGACGATTGATCACCAGCATGCGCGAGGCGGTCCGCGCCACCGCTGGCGTCTGGGCGATTAATTCCGGCGGGAGTTGATAATCAAAATCCGACGTATGCATGGGATGTCGTCAAAAGCTGGATCACCCAGAATCGCCGCAGAACCGTCGGCCGTGCGCAGTGGCAGCCAGTCACGCCGCCCCTATTCGCCAATGATCTTCACCAGCACGCGTTTGCGCCGCTTGCCGTCAAACTCTCCGTAGAAAATCTGCTCCCAGGGGCCAAAATCGATCTGCCCCGCCGTGATGGCCACCACCACCTCGCGCCCCATGACCGTGCGCTTGAGATGGGCATCCGCGTTGTCCTCACCCGTGTTGTTGTGCAAGTACTGGCGATGCGGTTTTTCCGGTGCAAGTTTCTCGAGCCACGCCTCGTAGTCCGCATGCAGCCCGGACTCATCGTCATTGATGAAGACGCTCGCGCTGATATGCATGGCATTCACCAGGCAAAGCCCCTCCCGAATCCCGCTTTCCGCCAGCGCAACTTCGACTTGCGGCGTAATATTGATGAACTGCCGCCGTGCCTTTGTCTGAAACCAAAGCTCTTTTCGAAATGTCTTCATATATTCCCGCCGTCCGGACGTCGCCTGTGACGCTTGCCGTAGAGCCGACTTCATTTCGGCTCTGACCGGCCCACAGCCGGCCCGGCCATGTCAGGCATCAGCAAGGGACGAAGTCGCACAACACTAACTTCCCACCAACTGCATATCGCACAGCTTCCGATAGCGCCCACCGGCATCATACAGCTCGCGATGCGTCCCACGCTCGGCGATCCGTCCGCCCTCCATCACCAGGATTTGATCGGCATTGCGTACCGTGCTCAGGCGATGCGCGATCGCAAACACGGTACGGTCCTGCATCACGCGCGCGATGGCCTCCTGAATCAATGCCTCGGTGACCGTGTCGAGCGCACTGGTGGCCTCGTCCAGAATTAGAATCGGCGCATTGCGCAGAATCGCGCGCGCCAGGGCGATCCGCTGACGCTCGCCCCCACTCAGCACAAACCCCTTCTCGCCCACGACTCGCTCATAGCCCGCCGGGTCAGCCATAATAAAGGCATGCGCGTTGGCCTGCTCCGCCGCCGCCACAATCGCAGCGCGCGGCGCGTCATCCATGCCGTAGGCGATGTTGGCCACAATCGTATCGTTGAACAACACGGTTTCCTGCGTCACCACGGACACCAGTCGGCGCAAGGAGGCGATCTCGAGGTCGCGGAGATCCGTTCCATCCATCACAATGCGCCCGGCCGTGGGGTCATAAAACCGCGCCAGCAGGTTGGCCAGCGTCGTCTTCCCGGAACCGGTTTCACCCACCAGTGCCACGATGTGCCCGCGGGGAACATCCAGGTTGACCTCCGAAAGCACCGGCTTGCCACCCGTTTCATAGGAAAAACTCACGTTCTCAAAAATAATACGATCACGGAAGGCAGCCGCCCGCACCGGCTTCGGCGCTTCAATGACGCGGTCGTCGGCATCCAGAATTTCAAACACGCGGCTCAGAGCCGCCGCGCCACGCTCCAGATTGGGCTGAATCTTGGTCAGCTGCTTCATGGGCCGCGTAACCGCGATAGCCGCCAGGGCGATGGGCATGATTTGCCAGATTTCGACATTCCGGAGATAGCAGATCACGAGAAAGCCGAAGGCGAGCATGAGCGAGATGGCCTCGACAATCGGCGCCATGGCCAGCTCCGCCAGCAAGGCCCGGATCACCGAACGAAAATACCCGGCGTTCATGGCCTGAAACCGCTCAATTTCGCGCGCTTCCATGTGCATGGCCTTCACCACGCGCACGCCCGTGAATGTTTCGTGCATGCGCGACACAAGGTCGGAAATCCGCCCCAACCCCTTGCTGGTGTGCCGCCGCACAAATCGTCCGAGAATCACGACCGGCAGAATGCAGATCGGAAACGCGAGTAACAACCACCCCATGGCGCCGCCGAGGTCCTGCTGTTTGGAAAAATACAGCACGAAGTACACCGAAAACAGGATGTCCACCGGTGCCCGCGTGCCGTCCGCCAGCGTCGTGGCCACCACATTCTCCACGGCCGCAACGTCGTTCGTGCAGCGGCTGATGAGCCGCCCCACATCGCACTTTCCGTAATACTTGAGCGACTGGTTCTGGAGATGGGCGAACAGATGGTTGCGCAGATCGCGGCAGATGCGTGCGCCGATCCAACGCATCATGAAGCGGTTGAGGAAATTCATCAACTCCTTCGCCGCCACCACGAGGGCCACCGTCACCAGAAAGAGGGCCAGGAAGGAACGGGTCAGACGTCCATCCGCATAGGGCACATCCACCCCAAAGCGTTCGGCCATGCGCGCGTAGCGTTCAAACTCCGGTGGCAGCGCCTGTGCCGCTTCGCTGTCCGCCGTGGCAACCACCGCCGGCGCCCCCGCCCCCGTCACCTGCTTGAGAAATCCCGGCGAGATCGAATAGAGGCCGTAGAGGGACCCGCCACCCGCGATGGCGGCCACCATGCCGACGATCAATCGCCACTTGTACGGCCGGGCGTATCCCAGCAGACGCCGGTAAATGGCCCACAGGGATGCCATGGGCTGTTCGCTCATTGCCCGAGGGATTCGAGGTAGCGCTCGGCCTCAAGCGCCGCCATGCAACCGGTACCCGCCGCCGTCACGGCCTGGCGGTATTCATGATCCTGCACATCGCCCGCGGCAAACACACCCTTCACATTCGTACGCGTGTTCTCGGCCAGTAAATACCCGTTCTCGTCCATGTCGAGCTGCCCCTTGAACGCTTCCGTATTGGGCTTGTGCCCGATGCCCAGAAACAGCCCGGTCACGGCCATCTCCGTCAGCGCACCCGTCTTGATGTTCTTCAGGCGCAATCCCGTCACGGTGTTCTTGGCCACGTCGAGGACTTCATCCACCACGCTGTCCCAGACAAAATCGATTTTGGGATTGGCCGTCGCCCGATCCGCCATAATCTTGGACGCGCGCAACTTGTCGCGCCGGTGCACAACCGTCACCTTCTTGCACATGCGCGTCAGGAACAGCGCCTCCTCCATGGCTGTGTCGCCGCCCCCGACCACCGCCACATGCTGGTTCCGGAAGAACGCACCATCGCACGTCGCACAGGCCGACACCCCTCGCCCGCGCAGCTTCTGCTCGGATGCGATGCCGAGATACAGCGCGCTCGCCCCCGTCGCGACGATGACCGTCCTGGATTCGAGCTTCTGTCCATCCGACAACGTCACCGAAGGCACAACCCCCTTGAAATCGACGGACACCACATCACCCGCCACAAACCGCGTGCCGAAACGCTCGACCTGGCGGCGCATGATCATGACCAGTTCGGTCCCGTCGATGCCCTTCTCAAAGCCCGGATAGTTCTCGACTTCGGTGGTCGTGGTCAGCTGTCCACCCGGCGTCAGCCCTTCGATCACCAACGGCGAGAGATTGGCACGGGCGGCATAGAGTGCCGCCGTAAGTCCGGCCGGCCCGGTCCCGATGATCAGTACGTTTTCCATGTAAGGTCCTCTGGATGCTCTGGCTACGTGGACGGTTATAGACAAATCACGCAAGCTGGGCAATGCATGCGGTTATCCGAATAACAATTGCCTCTGGGGCTGAAGCCCGCCAGGGGTGGCAAGGGATGCCCCCCGTCAGGTGTACTTCATCACTTCGTCGACCGTCGTATACCCGTCGAGCACGTTGCGCACGCCGTCCTCACGCAACGTCCGCATGCCCAGTTCGACGGCCTTGTTGCGAATAACCAGCGTGGGCTTGCGTTCGTTGATCAGATCCTTGATCGGCGACGTCACGGACAGATACTCGTAAATCCCCTTGCGTCCCTTGTACCCGGTCTCGTTGCAGGTGGCGCAACCAGACCCATAAAAGAACTGGCGCCCCGCCACGTCCTGTTCGGACAGGCCCAGCAGCTGCAACACTTCGCGATCCGGCACGTACCCGGTCTTGCAGTTCTCACACACCGTTCGCACCAGGCGCTGCCCCAGCACCGCTTCCAGCGTGGAGGAAATCAAATAGGGCTGCACGCCCATGTCGATCAACCGGGTGACGGCGCCCGAAGCATCGTTCGTGTGCAGCGTGCTGAACACCAGATGGCCCGTGAGCGATGCCTGCACGGCAATTTGCGCGGTCTCAACGTCCCGAATTTCGCCGATCATAATCACGTCGGGGTCCTGACGCAAAAAGGCGCGCAACACGCGGCCGAACGTGTTCCCCGTCGCCTCACTGACCGGCACCTGCACGATGCCCTCGATGTCATATTCCACCGGCTCTTCCGCGGTCAGGATCTTCATGTCCACCGTATTGATCCGCCGCAGGCCGGAATACAATGTGGTCGTCTTTCCCGATCCGGTCGGCCCCGTCACGATCACAATCCCGTTTGGTTTCTCGACATCCTGCGTGAACGCTTCGTACACATCCTCGGGCATCCCGAGATTTTCCACCTCGAGCGACACCACGCTGCGGTCGAGCACGCGCAACACCACGCTCTCGCCGAATTGCGTCGGCAGGGTCGAGACACGCAGATCGATCGGGCGTCCACCCACCGACAGCTGAATGCGCCCATCCTGCGGCAACCGGCGCTCGGCAATGTTGAGCAACGCCATGACTTTCAGACGCGAAATGATCGGCGCGGCCAGGCGACGCGGCGGCGGGGCCATTTCATACAGCGCACCGTCCACCCGGTAACGGATCTTGAATTCCTTCTCGAAGGGCTCGACGTGAATGTCCGATGCGCGATCGTTCACCGCCTGATAGAGGACCAGGTTGACGAAGCGAATGACCGGCGTGGAGCTGGCGGCCGCTTCGACCCCCTTCTGGTCATCATCGCCCAGCGCCAGACTGTCCGTGACTTCCCCGATTTCGTTTTCGAGGGAGGCGAGCATCTCGTTCACGGCGGCGCTGTCGTCACCGTAAAACTGATTGATGCTGTTGCGAATATCCTCTTCCCGCGCCATGACGAAGGTCACATCGCGGGTGAGGACAAAGGTCAATTCGTCCATGATCTGCGGACTGATCATGTCAAACACGGCCAGCTCCACGGCGGCATTGCTGGCCTCCACGGGCACGCAGTTATACATGCGCGCCACACTGGCCGGCACGCTGTGCAGCACATCGGGCGGGATGTCCGTGGCGGGCAGATTGATCACACGGCTGCCCTGGTAACCGGCAATCAGATCGAGGAGCTGATCCTCGCTCAGCACGCCGGCATCCAGCACCAGATTGCGCACCGGCTTCCCGGACGACGCATGCTCCGCCTGCATCTCCACAAGCCGGCTGTGCGGCAGAATTTCCTGCTCTTCGAGCAGCAGCAGCATCGGGTCAAGGTTCGCGGTCTGCGCCCCCTCCGATACGGCTTCCTGTTGCTCCGCTTCTGCCATGGTGCCCCCGCGGCTACTTCCGGGTCTTGGCGATTTCTTCCAGATGCTGGACAATCGCGCTGGGATCCTGTGCCTTCGTAATTAAGTCCTCGTACTGAATCAAGCCCGCGTCATAGAGGCTCATCAAATGCGCATCGAGGGTCATCATCCCGTACTTCGCGCCGGTCTGAATGTCGGAAGTGATCCGGTAGGTCTTGTTGTCACGAATCAGGGCCTGAATCGAAGGCGTTGAGATCATGACTTCAAACGCGGCGATGCGGCCCGGGCGATCCTGCCGGGGCAGCAGCAACTGCGAAATTACGGCCACGATACCAACCGACAACTGCGTGCGAATCTGTTCCTGCTGGTCCGCAGGGAAGGCATCCACGATACGATCCACCGTGCGTGCCGCCCCGGTCGTGTGCAGGGTGGCAAATACGAGGTGGCCCGTTTCCGCCGCCGTAATGGCCGCTTCCATCGTCTCCAGATCGCGCATTTCGCCCACCAGAATCACGTCCGGATCCTGACGCAAGGCGCGCTTGAGCGCCTCCTTGAAGGAGGGCACGTCCACGCCCACTTCACGCTGCATGATCAGGGACTTCTTGTGCGTGTGGTAATACTCGATCGGGTCTTCAATGGTGATGATGTGCGCATCGCGCTCGATGTTGATCACGTTCACCATGCTGGCCAGCGTGGTGGACTTGCCCGAGCCCGTCGGCCCCGTCACCAGAATCAGCCCGCGCGGCCTGAACAGCAGTTCCTTGACTTGCGGCGGCAGCCCGATGTCATCCAGATTCAGGAACCTCGAGGGAATCAGACGCAGCACGATCCCGATGTTGCCCTTGGCCTTGAAGATACTCACGCGGAAGCGCGCCGCCGTGCCAAAGCCGAACCCGAAGTCCGAGCCGCCAAATTCACGCAGGCGCTGCTGATGCTCCGGCGACGTGATGCTCTTCATCAGCCGCTCGGTATCTTCCGGGCGCAGGAGATTGGAGTCGAGCGCCTGCAGCGCGCCGTGAATACGCATGACCGGCGGCGAGTCGACCGTTAGATGCAAGTCGGAGGCTTCCTCGTCCACCGCCAGCTGCAACAGATCGCTCATTTCGATTTCGTTGGAATTCACGCTAGTCATCAGTTCGCGTCTCCCATTGTTACCCGGAAAACCTCTTCCAGTGTTGTCACCCCCGCCATGGCCTTGCGCAAGCCGTCCTCGCGCAGCGTACGCATGCCCAGTTCCCGGGCCCGCACGCGCAAATCTGTGGCCGACACCGTCTCGAAAATCATCCGCTGAATTTCATCCGTCAGCACAAAGATTTCAAAAATTCCCTTGCGGCCCTTGTAGCCCGTGAGCGAACAGCGCTTGCAGCCGCGCCCGCGGAACAACTGCACCTGCCTCACCTGCTCCGCCGCCACCCCCAGCGACCGCAATTCCTGATCGGTGGGCTGGTACTCCTCCTTGCAGCCCTCGCAAATATTCCGCACCAGGCGCTGCGCCATCACGGCGCGCAGGGACGACGCCACCAGAAACGGCTTCACCCCGATGTCGAGCAGACGCGTGATCGCGCTGGGCGCATCGTTCGTGTGCAGCGTGCTGAACACCAGGTGACCGGTCAGCGAGGCCTCGGTCGCAATCGTGGCGGTCTCTTTGTCACGAATTTCGCCGATCATGATGATGTTCGGGGCCTGGCGCAGGATCGCACGCAGCGCCCGGGAAAAGGTAAACTCGATGTCCGCCCGCACCTGCACCTGGTTGATGCCGGAAATCTGATACTCCACCGGGTCTTCGACGGTGATGATCTTGCGGTCCGGACGATTGATCGTGCCCAGGCAGGCGTACAGCGTGGTCGTCTTCCCGGAACCGGTTGGCCCCGTGACCAGAATGATGCCGTCGGACATGCCCAGCAGGCGGTCAAAGATCTGCTGGTCGTCGGCAAAAAAGCCCAGCTGCGGCAGCCCGAGCGCCAGGTTCTGTTTGTCCAGAATACGCATGACCACGCTTTCGCCATGGCTGGATGGCACCGTGGAGACACGCAAATCCAGTTCGCGTCCTTGGATGTTCACCTGAATGCGCCCGTCCTGCGGCGTGCGCTTCTCGGCAATCTTCATGGCGGCCATGATCTTCACGCGCGAGACGATGGCGGGCTGCAGGCGCTTGGGCGGACTGTCCACTTCGTGCAGCACGCCGTCGATGCGATACCGCACGCGGAAGCGCTTCTCCATGGGCTCGAGATGAATGTCCGAGGCGCGGTTGCGAAACGCTTCAAAAATAATCAAATGCACCAGCTTGATGATGGGGGCATCCGTCTCGGTCGATTCGCCATCCTGGACCTGATCCGACGCGCCGGTCACGGCGACATCCACCGTGCCATCCGCGATCTGGTTTATCATGGCTTCCACATCGGATTCCACGGGGTAGTACCGGTCCAGCGCGGCCTTGATATCAACCCGTGGCGCCACCGCGCCGTCCACGTGACACTTCAGAACATGCCGCAGCGTATCCAGCGCGTCAAAATCGAGTGGATCATTCATCGCCACGACCAGACCGGTCTCGGTCTTGGCCACGGGCATCACGCGATAGCGCCGGGCCACATCCGCCGGAACCATCCCGCGCACGTCCGCCCCGATTTCGACGCCCGCCATCTCGACCTTCAGCAGCCCGAATTCCCGGGCAATCGCATCCAGCACATCACTTTCGGCGAGGTGCCCATCCTGAATCATGTAATCGAGCGCACTGACGCCATTGTCGCTGACCGATGCCCGCGCGTGCGCTGCCTGCTCGGGGGAAACCGTTCCCCGGCGTTGCAGGACTTCCAAGACATAGCCGTCGTTTGAGGTCATCAGATCCGTGCTCGTTCGAATGTTTCGCGCAACCTACACCATCCCCACGCTCACGGGCAACCTCGGAACCGACACCCGTTGTTTCTCCGTCAACTCACCAACCCCCGTCCACGCATGACACGCGCACGCACGCGACGTCAGGGCTCATCCGCGGTGGCCGCGGGGGCCGCGGGGGGCGCGATGGTCACCTCGTAGCGGTCGGAATACACCGTTTCGCTACCGTTTTCGTACACCGCGCGCACGGTGAACTGGCGCACCTCGCCCGGAGGCACCACAATCACGTTGTCCCACTCCTCCGGCGTGATCAGCACGTCGCCAGCCAGCATTTCGCCCGGCGCCAGCGACCGCGTCCCCCACACCGTTCGCGCACCCAGCGGCGTCTTCTTGGAAACGAGCCTGTTTTCCCCGCGCGCATCCGTCAGCTCGAAACGCAGCTTACTCAAGACGCCGGAAACCTGATCCGTAAAAATCTGCTGGGGCAGTTTTGAATTGTTGTGCACCTGCACCGTGAAACTCGTCGGCTGACTCGTGACGGCGAATTTTCCGTTTTCTGGTTCCACGTATCCGGACGCGCTCTTCACCACGATTGACAACTTGAGATTAAAATCTGCCGCACTCTGCAAGGGACAGGCCATCAGCCCCAGCAAACCAACCGCCAGCATCATCCCGCCGCTACATTGAAGTTGCTTCATCTTCTGCTCCTCTGTATTTTGTGATCGCATCCGCTTGTCGGCGAGACCACCGGCTGGTGCACGACCGCACCGAACAGCACCGCGTGCTCACATCCCGCCGCCCGCCAGCTTCTCCTCGAGCAGCTTGGCCACCAGTTGCGGGTCCGCCTTGCCTTTGGACTTCTTCATGACCTGCCCGACGAGGAACTTGGCGGCGGCGACCTTGCCGCCGCGGAAATCAGCCACCGGGCCCGGGTTCTCCGCCATGGCTGCGTCCACCAGCGCGCCGATGGCGCCACGGTCACTCACCTGCGCCAGTCCGCGCTGCTTCACCATCGCATCGGGGTCGCCACCCGTCGCAAAAAGTTCCGCAAAAATTTCCTTGGCAGTATTGGAGTTGAGCGTGCGGGCGTCAACCAGTTTCACCAAGGACGCCAGGGCTGCCGGGGTGATCGGCACGGTGCGGATGTCGCGCTCCGTCTCCCCCAGCAGGCGCAACATTTCCGTCATCATCCAGTTGGAAACGGCCTTGGCATTCTGCGCCAGCTTGGCCGCCGCTTCAAAGTAATCCGCCAGGGCCTTGTCCGCCACCAGCACGCCGGCATCGTATTCGGGGATGCCATGGTCCCGCACCAACCGCGTCCGCCGGTCACCGGGCATTTCGGGCAAGGCCGCGCGCCAGGCGTCCACCTCCCCCTCCGTCAGCACCACCGGCATCAGATCAGGCTCGGGGAAGTAGCGGTAATCGTGCGCATCTTCCTTGGACCGCATGGAATAGGTCTCGCCCGCATCGGCATCCCAGCGCCGCGTCTCCTGCGCCACGCGCCCCCCCGTCCGCAACACCTCCATCTGGCGCTCACTCTCATACTTCAAGGCGTGCAGCACCCCCTTGAACGTATTCAGGTTCTTGAGCTCCGTCTTCGTGCCGAGTTCTTCCTGGCCCTCGGGGCGCACGCTGCAATTCACATCGCAACGGATGTTGCCTTCCTCGAGGTTGCACCCGCTGACGTCGGCGTATTGCAGGATCTGCTTCAGCGCCAGCAGGAAATGAAATGCATCTTCGGGCGACGTCATGTCCGGCTGCGTCACGATTTCCATCAGCGGCACGCCGGCACGGTTGAAATCCACCCCGCTGGCCTGCGCAAAGTGCGTGTTCTTGGCCACATCCTCTTCCAGATGAATACGCCGGATGCGCACGGTCTTGGCACCGTCACCGCCATCGGCCACCACCGTACCGTTTTCGCAGAGGGGCCGGTCGTATTGCGTAATCTGGTAGTTTTTTGGCATGTCGGGATAGAAGTAGCTCTTGCGATCAAACTTGCTGTAGGTGCTGATCGTGGAGCCGATCATCAGCCCCGTGCGCACCGTCAAAACCACGGCTTCGCGATTCATGGCCGGCATGGCCCCCGGGTATCCCAGACATACCGGACAGACATGCGTATTCGGTGCCGCCCCGAACGCCACCGCACATCCGCAAAACATCTTGGACCGCGTCTGCAGCTGCACATGAACCTCGAGACCAATGGAAATGCGATAATTCATGAAAAAGGGGCCCCGCCAATGGACGCGAACCGACGCAAATGACAAGGTTCGGACTGAAAACAAGTGCGCGTGTTGCCCTGCGGAATGCGGGCCACAACCGCTTTCCGATTCGCGTCCATGCGTGTCCATTCGCGGCTTATCCGTTGCCTCATCCGATCCATCCTTCGCCTCGGGCGGTTTCGTTTGCATGGCCGACGCGGAGGACGTTTTCTTCTTTCATAGCCGGCCCCAGAATCTGCAACCCGATCGGCAGCCCTTCCGGCGTCGCGCCGCAGGGCACGGAGAGACCGGCAATGCCGGCGAGGTTGGCGGTCACGGTAAAAATGTCGCCAAGGTACATCTGCAGCGGATCCTGCGTTTTTTCGCCGATCCGAAACGCGGGGGTCGGCGTACAGGGCGTCAGCAGCGCATCGCACACGGCGAAGGCCTGTTCGAAATCCCGGCGGATCAGCGTGCGCACCTTCTGCGCCTTGAGATAATAGGCATGATGATAGCCGCTGCTCAGCACGTAGGTGCCGAGAATGATCCGGCGCTTCACCTCGGGACCAAAGCCGGCTGCGCGCGTGCGCTTGTACAGGTCCAGCGGATCCTGCGCGTCGGCGCAGCGCTTCCCGTAGCGCACCCCGTCGAACCGCGCGAGGTTGGCGGACGCCTCGGCCGTGGCGACTATATAATAGGTGGCAATCGCGTAGGCCGTGTGCGGCAGACTGACCTCCACCACCCGCGCGCCGAGCGCGCGACAACGCGCAATGGCCTCGCGCACAGCCTTGTCCACGCCGGCATCAAGCCCCTCCACGCCATACTCCGCTGGCACCCCCAGCGTCACTCCCCGCAAGTCCGTGGTGAGTTGCGCCGCATAGGGCGGCACCGGCGCAGCAACACTCGTGGCGTCCAGCGGATCCACCCCGGACAGAATTTCCTGGAGCAGCGCGGCGTCGCGAACAGTGCGCGTCATCGGTCCGATCTGATCCAGCGATGACGCAAAGGCCGTCAGCCCGTAGCGCGAGACGCGTCCGTAGGACGGCTTCAAGCCGACGCAGCCGCAAAAGGCCGCCGGCTGACGAATCGACCCGCCGGTGTCTGTCCCCAATGCGCACAGCGCCAGCCCGCCGGCCACCGCCGCGGCCGAGCCCCCGCTCGAGCCGCCCGGCACATACGCGCGGTTGCGCGGGTTGCGGGTGACGTGCAACGCGGAGTTTTCCGTGCTGCCACCCATGGCGAACTCGTCCATGTTCGTCCGCCCCAGAAAGACCGCCCCTTCCGCACGCAGCCGGGCGATGGCCGTTGCGTCGTAGGGCGCCACATAACCATCAAGGATGCGCGAAGCACAGGTGCAGGGCTGGCCGCGGACGTTCAGCACATCCTTGACCGCAATCGGAATGCCGCACAGGCGACCACCCTTGCCTGCCGCACGTGCGCGGTCCGCCGCCTCCGCCTCAGCGCGCGCGGTGTCCACATCCACGGACACAAAAGCCCCCAGATCCCCATCGCGCGTCTGTATCTCCGCGGCCAGCGCGTCGACCAGGTCAACGGAGGTGCAATCCCCGTTATCGAGACGCGCCAGCGCGTCATGCACCGTGAGCGCGTTCAGTTCCGCCGCCGTCACGCGCACCTCCCGGCCATGCAAAGAACACGACGGCAGCGAACGCGGATCGGAGGCTCCCGCAGAGATGCAGAGTAGGCAGAGAATCCAGACTGAAATGCTTCCCTGCTCCTGCCCCGAAGCGACGTCTTACCGGTTCGGGAAGCGAGACCAAGTCCCCGCCAACTCCGCGCCTCTGCGGGAAATGCTTTCCCGCAGTCCTCCCCGTCGATTCTCGAAACCCACGCGCGCATCATCCCCCTTACTCCACAATCTTCGGCACGAGCAACAAGCCGTCCCGGCTCGCGGGAGCGTTGCGCAGCACGCTCGCCTGGTCCAACGAGGGGCGCGCCACGTCGCTGCGAAATACATTCTGCTGGAGGTGGGCATGGGAAGTGGGCTCAATCCCGGTCACATCCAGACGGTCGATGGCCTGCACGTAGTCCACGATTTGCCCCAACTGCCCCTGAAACGTGGCGACTTCTTCCTCCGTCAACGCCAGCCGCGCCAGGTTGGCCACGTAGCGAACATCGATGCGATTGGCGGGCGCAGATTCAGCGTTCATGGTGCAACATGTGTAGATTGCAATGGGCCGACTTGGTCAGTTTGATAATTTTTTGAGGCTAGCCCGGAGTGCGGCCCGAAACAAGAACAGTTTGCCGCCACCGGCGGCCTTTGCTATCCTTCTTTCAAGTTCGCGTGACCGTATAAAGGAGCGCCATGAAGACCAGCCTACGATTGATCCTGTGCAGCCTGCTCGCCGTCTCTATCTGCGGATGTTCCACGACCGTGAAGGATGCCAGCCCCACCGGCGCCAGTTCACTCTCCAAGCGCTATGATCAGCGCGATCTGATCAACTGGTCG
>JAQCIA010000356.1 GCA_027620105.1 Verrucomicrobiota bacterium
GAAGCGGTGCTGAATCAGCTGAAAGTGAAGGAGCCCGAGTCGCACCGCAAGTATCGCGCCGGCATCGACAAATCGCTCGAGGACATTCGCGGCCGCGGGTTCTGCACCAGCAGCGGAGAGCTGCGTCGCGAGGTTTTTGCGGTCGGCGCGCCGATGCGCCGCACGATCGATGGCGAGATTGTCGCCTTCAATTGCATCCTGCCGGCCTTCCTGGTGAAGAAAGGCCAGCTCGAGGACGATCTGGGGCCGCGCCTGGTGGCGATGGTGCATAACATCGAGGCGTCGCTCGGCCTGAACTGAGGGCCGGCGTTCGCGTCGAACACGGGTAAAGGAGACCACGATGGACCAGCTGCTGGCCCTGTTCAGGGATCTTGACCCGGACCTGCCTGAAGTGCTGCAGCCGATGTTCAGGATCGGGCTGATCCTCATACTGGCCTGGCTGCTGCATCGCGCGGCCGGACGCCTGATCCGCCTTTTACGCAGCGTTCTCACGTCGCGCACGGCGGACGTCGAGGTGCGCCGCATCGAGACGCTGGCGCGCGTGCTGCGCAACCTGGCGGGCATCATCATCGTCCTGGTCGCCGGTACGCTGGTTCTTGGCGAGCTGGGGATTTCGGTAGCGCCGATTCTGGCGACCGCGGGGGTTGCCGGCCTGGCCATCGGTTTCGGCGCGCAAAGCCTGGTGAAGGACTTCTTCGGCGGTTTTTTCCTGCTGCTCGACGACCAGGTGCGCCAGGGCGACGTGGTGGAGATCGCCGGCATCGGCGGACTGGTCGAGGAGGTGACGCTGCGCTACGTGCGCCTGCGCGACCTCGACGGTCATGTACATTTCGTGCCGAATGGCGAAATAAAAACCGTCACCAACCGTACGCGCGAATACGCCACCACGCTGATCGAAGTCGGCGTGGCTTACCGCGAGGATCCCGACCAGGCGTTCAGCGTCATGCGAAGCGTCGCGGAGACGATGCGCGCCGAGCCGGAATGGAAGGACCGCATGACGGCCGAGCTGGAGATCCTGGGCGTCGACGCCTGGGGCGATTCGGCGGTCGTCCTGCGTGCGCGACTTCGCGTGGAGCCGCCGATCCAGCAGTGGAACGTGAAGCGCGAATTCCTGAAGCGCCTGAAAAAAGCCTACGACCGGCACGGAATCGAGATTCCCTTTCCGCACCTCACGGTCTACGCCGGTGCGCCGAAGGAGGGTGTGGCGCCGCCGTTTCCGGTCAGCCTCGGAAAGAACTAGCAGTTTGTTGAAATTCGTTGCGAATTCATGGAATTGATTTCGCGATGAGATGTCCAATTGTCGTCGAGAAGAATAAAAGGGAAACGACGATGCGCGGAGCGGATGTGACCCAGGGCAGCATGTTCAGTTACCTCACGCTGGAGGACTACGTGCCGGAGGCACACCCGCTGAGGCCGATCCGCGAGATCGTGAACGCGGCCCTGCGGGAGATGGATGAGACGTTCGCGGCGATGTACGCGGACTCGGGACGCGACTCGACGCCGCCGGAGCAGTTGCTGCGGGGTCTGATCCTGCAGTCGCTCTACGGGTTGAGGAGCGAGCGGCTGCTGTGCGAGCAGCTGGGCTACAACATGCTGTTTCGCTGGTTCGTCGGATTGGGCGTGGAGAACAAACCCTGGGATCACTCGACCTACACGAAGAACCGCGACCGGCTGATCGAGCACGAGGTGATCCGCGAGTTGTTCGCGCGAGTGCTGGATCAGGCCAAGGCAAAGGGGTTGCTCAGCTCGGAGCACTTCTCGGTGGATGGGACGCTCGTTCGCGCTTGGGCCTCGCACAAGAGTTTCGTACCGAAGGACGGCGCGCCGCCGCCGAGTTCTGGCAGTCGCGGCAATCCGGAAGTGGACTTCAAAGGCCAGAAGCGCACCAACGACACGCATCAGAGCAAGACCGATCCCGATGCCAAGCTCGCGACCAAGTCCTCGAAGGCTGGCGCGATTCCCGCCTACATGGGCCATGTGCTCACCGAGAACCGAAACGGCCTGGTGGTCGATACGCGGCTGACCCAAGCCAATGGCACCGCTGAGCGCGAGGCGGCGATCGAGATGCTCGCCGAGTTGCCGGGGGAAGCGCGCAAGACCGTCGGCGCCGACAAGGCCTACGACACCGAGGACTTCGTCAAAGATTGCCGCGAGATCAACGTCACGCCGCACGTGGCGCAGAACACCTCCGGCCGATCGAGCCGCATCGATGGACGCACGACGCGCCACACCGGATATCAGATCAGTCAGTTCGCCCGCAAGCTCATCGAGACCGTGTTCGGTGACGCCAAGCAGCACGGCATCCTGCGTCAGGTGAAGCTGCGCGGCCTGGCCAAGGTCGAGCTGCTCTTCACGCTCGCCGCGACGGTGGTGAATCTGCGTCGGCTGCCCAAGCTTCTTGCACCCGAACCGAGTGGATAGACGGGAGAGGTGCGTGCAGCGCGCGCAAAATGAACGCAAACGGCCCCGATCAGGGGTCGCAGAGGGTGGTTCCCGGTGTCCGATCACGCCGCATAGGCAATTCGACATCGCTGAACTCATCAAAAACGTTCGAAGTTCAACAAACTGCTAGGAGTCTGAAAACAAACAGTTGCGCATCATGCCGCCATCCTCGTGCTCGAGGTTGTGGCAGTGGTACATGAAAAGACCGGGGATCTGCGGCGCGATAAGCACGCGCACCCGCTCGCCGGGAAAAATGGCGAAAGTGTCCTTGAACCCGGCGCCAAGCATTCCGTCGCGCAGTTCCGCCGGCACCCCGCCCACGCTGCGCTCGATGACCCGGAATTGCACGCCGTGGATGTGGATGGGGGGAGGCATCGCCATC
>JAQCIA010000357.1 GCA_027620105.1 Verrucomicrobiota bacterium
GGCGGAGTTCCTCGCCCACGCCGGCGTTCGCGGATCGGACGTCGACGCCAGCCGGATGCGCGACGCCGGCATTGGCGTCCACTTCCTGGTGGATCGCCTCTTGCCGGAATCGCCGTCCCATGCTACTGGAGCAGCCATCGTTGTCGACACGCTGCGTGCGCCGCAGATGGCGGGCGCCCCCTTCGCGCCGGGTTGGCGGGAAACGCGCATCGGGCCATTGCGCGTGGGACTCGCGCCGCCGGAAACTGCCGCTGGGTTGGATTTGTGAACCTTGACACGCAACGTCGGATCGATCGCTGGGTCGGCGTGCCGCTTTGCCGCCTGCTGACCCTCATGTACCGCCTGTGCCCGCCGCGCAGCGAGGGCGAACCGCGCAAAATCCTCATCATCCTGCTATCGGAAATGGGAAGCCTCGTGCTCACGGTGCCGATGTTCCAACGCCTGAAGGAAACCTATCCGGAGGCCGCCATCCATGTCCTGCTCTTCGCGCGCAACCGCGCCGTGTTGGACTTGCTGGGGTGCGTGCGGCCAGAGTGCGTCATCACCATTCGTGACACGTCCCTCGGGGCGCTCCTGGCCGACAGCCTGCGCGCCGTGCGCCGCATGCGCCGCGTGCCGATCGATACGGTCATCGATTGCGAACTTTTTTCCCGCGTCAGCAGCGTCTACTCCGCACTGAGCGGCGCCGCCCGCCGCGTCGGGTTCCACCGCCACACGCAGGAGGGTCTGTACCGCGGCGGCTTCATCAACCGGCCGGTGCCTTATAACCCGTACCAGCACATCGCGCTTCAGTTCCTGGCGCTGGCCGAGGCCCTTCGCGCCCATGGGCGCCCGCTGGTGAAGCGGCAGGAGCAGTTGCCTGCCGAGTTGCCGCCCCTGGCCATGGATGCCGCCGAGATCGCTGCCGCGCGGGCCGCCCTGGCGCACGATTTTCCGCACGCGCGGCTTGAACGCCTCATCCTCATCTATCCCGGAGGCGGGTTCCTTCCGATTCGGACCTGGCCGGAGTCGCAATACGCGGCCCTCTGCCAGGCCCTCTGCGCGCGCGGATACACGGTGGGCGTCACCGGGCTGCCAGAGGACCAGGCGCTCGCCCAGCGCGTGCTGTCGGCCTGCCCGCCGGATCGCAGTGTGAACCTCGCCGGGTACACCAAGTCGCTCCGCGAGCTGGTCCGCCTGTTCTTCATCGCGGAGCTGCTGATCACCAACGACGGCGGCCCCGGCCACTTCGCGGCCCTGACGCCGCTTCCGTCACTCGTCTTCTTCGGCCCGGAGACGCCGCTGCTGTATCGCCCCATCAGCCCGCGCACTCGCGTGCTCTACCGCGGATTGTCGTGTTCGCCCTGCGTAACCGCGTACAACCATCGCAACTCGCCGTGCGATGGGAATAATGTTTGCCTGAAGGAAATCACCGTCGCGGAAGTCCTGCAGTCGGCGGAGGCGTTGCTGCGCCTGGCGCACGGCCATACATGACGCCAGGCGTCACTCCGTTTCGGGGGCGGAACGCCGTCGCGTTCCGGATCGTCGCGAAGCGTAGCGCTCAGTCGGATCGCCCCACGGTGTGGGGCTCCTACACGGACGACTGAGCCTGTAGGAGGCCCACACCGTGGGCCGATAGTCGACGGGGCGGTTGCGCCTTAACTCCGCGTCACCTGCGTGCCGCTGCGCGACAGGCTCACGTCCACGAAGCGGGCGCGGAGATTCGGCGGGTTTTCGGTGAGGCGCTGCCGGATGCGGTGGCCGGCCTCGGAACTTCGCGCCACGATCAGCAGATAGCCGCCGCCGCCCGCCCCGAGCAGCTTGCACGCGGCCAAATCGTCTCCGCAGCGCGCAATGATGGCATCAATCTCCGCGTTGGTCGTGTCCGGATCGATGGCGCGATTCAAATCCCACGCGCGGCGGATGCAGCGCTGCACGGCATGGGCGTCCGAGCGCTGGAAGGCATCGAACAAGCGGCGGGCGTTGGCGCGGATATGCCCGAGCAGATCGATGGTCTCTGCATCGCGCAGGATCATGTTCGCCACGATTTCCTGCAGGATGTGCTTCGCCAGCCGCGTGACGCCGGTGTAGTACAGCAAAAGCGACTGGCTGCCGATGGCCTCGGTGAGCAGGTCGTCCGGCAGGTAGCGCACAATCGGAATTTGCGACAGCCCGGGCTCGGTCTCCACCAACTTTAGGCCCGGGAACAAGCCACCGGCCTGATCCTGCCAGCCGCCGCCGGTGGTGAGCATTTGTTCCATCGCCAGCACCTGGCGATAGACGTCGAGTCGATCCCACGTCAGCCCGCAGGCGTTCGCGACGGCGCGCAGCACCGTAGCCCCCAGGATGCTGCTGGTCCCCAACCCCGAGCCTTTCGGCACCGCGCAGAGCAGGCTGATTTCCAGCCCGCGCCCGAAGGCCTCGATCTCCTGCTGTAGACTGGCGCGACCTGCCCCGAAGTCCGGATGAAATCCGAGCAGGCTGAGCGCCGCCTTGGGCAGGCTGAAACCGGACGCGGGATCGTGGTAGGTGGCGAGTTGCGCGTAGGTGGTGATCGTCTCCGAAATCCCCAGGTCGATCGAGTTGATCTTGAAGGACGGTTCTTCCGTGGAGCGGATAAACACCTGGATCGGCTCCTGTCCGTTGAGGTTCACGGCCACATTCAGCACCGATCCGCCATCCTCGAAACAGAAAGGCGGCGTGTCCGTCCAGCCCCCCGCCAGGTCGAGCCGCACGGGGCTGCGGCCCCAGATGATCTGATCTTCCTGCAGCGCGAGACGGCATTTAACCTGCCGGCGCCCATGCATGCCGATGACGGTCCTGGCCAGATGGGCCATG
>JAQCIA010000358.1 GCA_027620105.1 Verrucomicrobiota bacterium
CGTTGATGGGAGGAAGGCTACGATCAAAACCGCCGTATTGCAACACTATTAGGGAATCGTTCTACTAGCACGTCCGGCGCTGCTCACGGCTGGTGCCTGGGGCGGGAATCGAACTCGCACGGGATTCCTCTCAACGGATTTTACGTCCGTCTGCCTTTCCGCCAGCCAGTCTCACGCACGCGGACACTTACGTCAAAGCTTGTCATAAGAAATCGCATTTCGGGAAGTACGGGCACAGCGAAGAGAGGACAGGCAAAATGTCGACGCTGGCGGGCATCCCGCGTTGTGGGCATAGGTCTCGCTGAATCAGTTTGCTGCAGCGCCCACGAGGTGGCCGGGGCAGCCCTAACGACTCCTGTGTAAGGTTCTATGATCGAAGGTATTACAGCCATACTTTTGCAGTTTGCCGGCGGTAACAGATCCGCCTTTGAGAACCATGCTGCCCGGCTAAACGCTCTGATTTGGCTGCTGGTTTTCAAGTGCACGTTCACTGCTGATTTTGACCGCCCGTTGACATTTTGCTCGGGGGGAGTCCATCTTATTGTGTCCGGTGCGTCAACGGGAGTCCGCGCGGGGCGCTGTCGAACTTGGTTGTCTTGAACCACCATTTTGCGTCGGCGCGCAACCTCGATCGCCGCCAGCACATGGGGTGGCAAGTGCGTGCCGGATTGCGCTTGCCACGTGGGATCCAGGTAGTCTTGGTTGGTGATCCTCTTGCGACACGGCGGTGCTTCGCACCGGCAAGTCATCGCAAACACGAGATCGACGTCGCAGGTCGAGTAGTCATCAGTGATCGCTTCGCCAACGCGAATGTCGCGCCGAGCGACAATGGCGTCGCTGCCCGCCCACCAGGTATTGGGATCGCAGGAGTGGTTCGCTTCGCGCGACAGCCCCTCGGGGAGTGAGTAGCGGTCCACGCCACATTGGAAGCCATACCGGGCGAAAGCTCTGCGCCGATCTTCCTCGCACGTCTTGATCTGCGTCCAGGTGAAGGTTGGCTCCTCCAATTCCCAGACAAGCTCTCCCCGTAGAATTAGACGGGTGCCGACGAGCCCCGCTCCATGAATGGTCCCCTTGCCGCGCGCCACAATGGCTGAAGCAACATGGCACGCGTCTCCGTCGCGTCTACGAATAGCCCTTTACCAAAACGAACCATTGGGCCGCAAAACACGTGGGCCGCTGGTGAATTGCCGGTGACAACAACTTCATGTTCACCCCGGGCCGCAGCTGAAACTCCGTGCGGGGCAGAGGTACAAATGCATTGGGTGCTCGCTGGTCATCGAACCGGACGGGCGGACGGGCGTGATGGAGCCGTATGGCGAGAACGCGGACTGCGCATGGACGGGAGCGCCGAGCACCGCTCCGGCGCGCTCCCAGGCATGGTTGCTTCACGCCGGGGCGGTTCTCGGCATTTCCGGTTCGCTGGAAGTGTCTACGCTTGAATTGCCCCGCGCTCGCCCTACGATGGCGGGCAATGAACGGCGGCAATTTCAAATCCGACCGAGTTCGCTGCGGCCTTGCGATGTTCACGGCAAGTTTTCTCTGCGCGTCCACGCACGCGGCGGTGCTGCTCTCCACTGCGTTCGAGGCCGACCCGCTCACGCAGGGTTGGACGACAAGCGGTTCCGGTTCGGCGTCATGGACCACGATCGAATCCTTTTCAGCCACGCACAGCCTCGCTGCCAGCAACGCCACCTGGGCGACGCCGTTGCTCAACACAACACCACTTCAATGGTACCGGCTTTCGTTCAAGACCAAGGCTCCGGGCACCGTCACGGACAACGTCGGGAGCATCGGCTACGGCTATTGGTCGGCGTTGTTCTACGACACCAACGACACCGCGTTGAACGATGACCAGTACTCCAGTGTGTTCGCGTCGGCGGGCTGGGTGACGAACGAGTTTCGCATCCGGGCCAAGCACAAAGCCGGGACGGGGACGAACCTCGTGCCGGCGCGTATTCGGGTGCGGTTTCATGCCTTCAACGCGCCGCTCTACGTGGACGACGTGCTGATCGAAACCACCACGCCGGAGGAGGTCGCGCAATGGGCCGATGCCTTCTACGACCGCATCCCGGCGAAGCTGGCTTACGTGCCCAAGGCGAACCACGGGTCGCGCCTGCCGCTGACCATGCAACGGCTGCGCAACGGCCAGCCACTACGCATCGTCATGCTCGGCGACAGCGTGCAGCAGGACACGGCGAACGCTCCGATCGACGCCTTGCTTCAGCGCCTGTATCCGGGCGCGACGGTGGAACTCATCTCCTCCACGCGCGGCGGCACGGGGGTCGGGTATTACAAGGATCACGTCGCCGAATTCATCTTTGCCTACCGGCCGGACCTGCTCGTGATTGGCGGCATCAGCAACGGCGACAACATGACGGACTTCCAGAGCATCATCGACCAGGTGCGGGCCGACGACTCGGCGAAGGGCCGCACGACCGAGATCATGATCGTGACGCGGCAATGGAGTCCGAACAACAACATCTCTATCGGGTATTACTTCCTGGCGCCCGGCATGACAGAACTGGATCAGGTGCCCTCGAACAATCCGGGCGTCCCGGGCGACTATCGCGGCAACCTCCTCAACCTCTGCCACGCGAACGGCATCGAATACCTCGACATGACGGGCATTGCGGCGCAGTTCATCAACGGGCCCGCCGCGGCCGCCGGGATTGGCCCGCCGGCCAACGCGAACGGAGTTCCCTACGGCTTCTGGATGCGCGACTGGGTGCACGCGAATGACAACGGGAAGATGATTCTTGGCCGCATCCTTGAAGCCTGGTTCGCTCCCGCGCCGACACTGCGGATTG
>JAQCIA010000359.1 GCA_027620105.1 Verrucomicrobiota bacterium
GCGACTGGTCCGATGGCTATCGCATCGTCTGCAACACGATCGTCAACAACCGCGACCTGCTCCGCCATCTCAAACCGCATATCGTCGTGGCGGGGGACGCCGCCTACCACTTCGACATCAACCTTCACGCCGCCGCCTTCCGCCGCGATTTGGCCCGCGCCCTCGACGAGCATGACATGCTCTTCGTTACCCGCGATCTCTACGGTCCGCTCCTTGGCGTGCACCACCCCGATATTCGTCGCAAGACCATCCTCGCCGAGGCCGGCGTCGGCGCCCACTTCGACATCACCCAACGTCTTGTTTACCACCAGTGGCCCCAAGGCAACATTCTCAATGCCCTCCTGTTGCCGCTCGCATCCGCCCTCGCCGATGAAATCGTCCTGCTTGGCTTCGACGGCCGCGCCCCCAACGATAGCGGCTTCTGGCGCAACGCGGCGGCCAGCACCTATGACGCCTTTAAGCCCGCCATAAAAGCCGCTCATCCGGCCTTCTTCGCAATCGATTTCAACGCCTATGCCCAGGCCCACAGCGATAACGCCGAGACGCTCATGCAGGCCGGCGAGGCCATGGGCAAACGGTACACCTGCCTGAACGACTCCTATATCCCCGCCTTCCGCCAACGCCGGGCGGCCCGCGCGTGAAGATCTCCGTTTACATCACGTCCTACAACCAGTGCGACTTCCTGCGCGAGGCCGTCGACAGCGTCCTGGCCCAGACCTTGCGCCCGCACGAGATCATCATCGTCGACGATGCATCGCCTGACGGTTCGCCGGAACTGATTCGCGACTACGCACGCCGGCATCCCGGCCTGATCAAGCCGATTTTTCACGCGACGAACTGCGGGGTGGCGCGCACCCGGATCGATGCGCTCCATGCCGCGACGGGTGATTATGTGACGTATGTGGATGGTGACGACCGCATGCTCCCGGAGAAGCTGGAGCGCGAGGCCGCGGCATTGGCGGAGCATCCCGCTGCGGACCTTGCGTATTCCAACCATTACAACATGCTGCCCGATGGCCGGCGCACGGACACCTGGATTCGCGAGGGCGACGAACCGCCGCCGGAGGGCGACGTTTTTGCGCCAACCTTCGCGCGTAATTTTCCGCGGCGCGACATCTTCCGCATGGAACTCGTGCGCCTGGACACGCTGCGCCGCGCCGGCTTCCATGATCCGGCCCTGCCGGTCTTCGAGGATTTCGATCTGCGCATCCGCCTGACCAAGATCGCGCGCGCCTGTTATGTGAACGCCCCCCTGTTTGAAATCCGGCGCCAGGGAACCGGATTGTCCACCCTGCGCCCCGATTTGAAGATGGTCCTGCTCCGCGACCTCTATGCGAAAAATCGCGCCTTGCTCGCGGATTGCGATCCGGGTTTGCGCCGGCATGTGCGCCGCCGGTACTGGCAATGGATGGCCACGTTCGCCCGCCAGGCCGGACATGCCGCGTTGCACGATTCGGCGCGATCCTTTCCGCGCCGCCGCCTGGCTGCGGCCATGCATTTTGCATTCGTAGGCCGCCACGCGCCGGATGTGCTAACCTTGGGTGATTGCTATTGTCTGTTTTTGCCGGCGCGCACGGCGGAGCATTTGATTTGAATCGATGAGCGGTGCCATTGACAATCTCGGTGCCAACCTGATCTTCCTGGCCTCGCAACCACGCGCCGGATCCACGCTGCTGCAGCGCATGCTTGGCGCCAATCCGCAGATGCACACCACGCCCGAGCCCTGG
Source organism: Verrucomicrobiota bacterium (assembly GCA_027620105.1). GTDB lineage: Bacteria > Verrucomicrobiota > Kiritimatiellia > UBA8416 > JAIOPI01 > JAIOPI01. The sequence continues at coordinate 1,728 of JAQCIA010000359.1, forward strand.
TTCATGCTCGAACCGTGTTACGCATTGAAGACCGGCGGACGAACGGCGGACTACGAGGCCGGCGGCTGGGCGCGGCAGGCCCGCGACGAATTTCTGGGCCGCATCGGCGGGCGCGCCGCGCTCGTGGCGGGCCTGCGCGCCATGGCTTGCAGCGTGTACGGCGCCGCGCTCGGACCTTCCGGAAAGGCGCGCTTCCTCGACAAGACGCCGCGTTACTACGCCATCCTGCCCGAACTCGCCGAGGTGTTTCCGCAGGCGCACATCGTGGTGTTATTGCGCAATCCGCTCGCGGTGCTCTGCTCGGTGGTGCGTACATGGGTGCAGACGCACCCGCCCGGGCCCGGCCGCCGGCGTGGGCACTATGCCTGGGAACGCATGCCCAGCTACCGGGACGACTTGCTGGCGGCGCCGCGCCTGCTTGCCACGGCACCGGTGGTTCCGGGGCGCGTGCACACGCTGCGATACGAGGATCTGGTCGGCGAGCCGGCCGCCACCCTGCGCGGCCTCTGCGCGCGCCTGTCGCTGCCCTTCGACGCTGCGATGCTCCGCGGCGACCAGGCCGGAATGCCCGCCTCGTGGTTCGGCGATCCCGCAGCCGAGCAGCGCCACCCCGCGGCGGATACCGCGCATGCCAGCCGCTGGACCGAGGACGTGCGCGACCCCGCGCTCTGGCGGCTTTGCGCGGACTACCTGCAATACCTTGAGCGCGACGTGCCCAGCCTCCTCGGGTACGATGCCGGCGCCCTGCATGCCGCCCTGGATGCCGCCAGGCCTTCCGCCCTGCAGCGCCTGGCGACGCGCGGTCTGAGCGAGGTGCTGGGGCGCGCACTGCGGGGCCCGGGAACCACATGAACACGCCAGTCGAACCCAATATGGTGCGGCGTTCGCGCTGTCCGGCGTGCCACGGCACGCGCGGGGAGACGCTGCGCGAAGTGCCGTACGCCGATCCGCTGTTGCGCGGCTACCTGGACGCGTTTTACCGCGAGGTGGGCACGGTCGACCATGCCGCGCTGGCCGGGGCCGTGTACTGCCTCGTGGCCTGCGCGGACTGCGGCCTCGTTTTTCAGCGCGACATTCCGGGGG
>JAQCIA010000360.1 GCA_027620105.1 Verrucomicrobiota bacterium
TGGGGGCCAGCAGCAGCGCCCGTGGCGCATCCGGCTGCGAGAGAAACTCGATGATTTCCGATGCACGTTTCATCCGTGTTTGCCCCCAAGTGTCAGAAGGACAATGAGTAACAAAGCGTGTTAAAAGTGTCGATGCAATTCTCCGCGGTGGAGTACGGCGATATGCGAGTGATTAACGTCTGGCGGCGCTAAAGGCGGCGTCGATGTCAGCGTAGGTGAAGCGTTCGGTCAGCTTCGTGACCAGTTCGCCGCGGCGGTCAAAGAACCAGAACTGCGGCGCAGAGGTTACCTGGTAGTGTTTGGCAGCGGGATCGTCCCAGCCCTGAAGGGTGACACGCGTGTAGGCGAGCTTGCCGTTGCTGGTGGCGCAGCGGTTCTCGATGGAACCGCCTTGACGCGTACTGGCCACGACATTGTGCATATGAAAATGCACAACACTGATCACGCCGGTGTGAGTGGTGATTCGGAAATCGGAATCGTGCGGCGCCGATTTTTCCGCTGCGCTGGATGCTGTGGCGACGTACTGCATTTCGCGGCGCATGTCTGTCGTGGGTTTGATGGAGGCCGTCTGCACACCGGAAAGCGTCATGGGGCCGGTGGATGTGGTGAGGGTGCAATTGGGTTTCTGGTAGCCGGTGAAGGTAACGTCGTCGAGGATCTTGCCCGCGCGCTGGCGAATCTCCGCCTGGACGGTCGGCCCGAGGGACAGGCTCGCCGCCTGCGTCAGGGGCGTCCTGGTTGATTTTTCGCTGTCCGTGGCGCGCATTTCAAACTGGCCGTTCTTGAATTGAAGGAAGGTGCCCTCCACGGTGTTGCCGCTGGTCAGGGTTAAGACATCGATGGTGTGCACGGTGCCATGCAGCAGTACGAACGTGAGGATCAGGACAGGCAGCGCGACGCGCCGGGGCATCTTTTGTTTCCGGTGTGGCTCATGTTGCGCGACTGATCCAGGCGTTCCCACGGACCTGATACCGCCAGGGGCGGTGGGCGTGCGGACCGGCATAGTCCACTCCCACACGTGGACTGGCGACGATGGCGTCACCCGTCCAAGCTGTGCCGACATCTTCGATCCAGATCTGGTTGCCACGCAAGTTCGTTCCCGTGTGCGCGGGAAGAATCCCCATGGCGCGTGTGAGTGCGCCGGGGCCGGCGGTCAGGCGTGGGGTGGCCACAGGCATGTTTCGGCGGTGGCGCATGTGGGCCAGTCCGTGCGTGGGGGCGATGGCGCGGATCAGGACGGCGTGGGGAACATCCGCGCCATGTGTGACCACATTCAACAGGGCATGCACGCCGTAGCAGAGATAGACATACGCGACGCCACCGGGTTCGAACATGACGGCCGTTCGCGCGGTGCGGCGATTCGCGAAGGCGTGCGACGCGCGATCCTCCGGACCGGCATAGGCCTCGGTTTCCACGATGATGCCGGCCGTGCGCACGGTGAGGGACGTCGTGCCGGCTACCGAGGGATTCAGCGGCAGCCGGGTGCAGAGTTGTTTGCCGAGCAGATCCCGCGCGATGGCGCACACATCCTGGCGCCGGTAAAAGGCGAGGCTGAGCCGGCGGGCCAAGGGCAGTTACCGGCCTGCGCGGCTAGAACCGGATGTTCAGGCCACCGGCGTAGCCCACGTTGGAAAAGTTCTCAACACGGAAATTATAGGAGACCCGCTTCGAGTGGAAGACTTCCAGGCCGACGGTCATGCCCACGGAATCATCCGGTTTGTCGCTGATGTCGCCGTCCAGTTGGGAAAAGACTGGGCCGGCAAAGATCGCAATGGTTTCGGGCAGGTAGAGAGAAACGCGGTCGAGGTTATTGGCGAGGCTGACGGTGAGCGAGGCATCGAACTGGCCGACATCGCGTGTTTCGCCCAGTGCGTCAGCCTCAAAGCCGTAATAGGCTAGGTTGATGTTGACGCGGATTTCATTTTCCATGAGCACAGGATCCTGGATTTCATGCAGGAACAGATCGATATCGGTGGCGGCACCCCAGAGAAAGCTCTGTTCGGAATCGCCGGAATGGCCAGAGCTGAAAGAGTGACGGTCCTGGCCGGCGATGCCGTATAGCGTGATCCACGGCAACAGGGTGCGGCCAATGTAGGCGGCGAGTTTCTCGTCGCGCATTTCTGCAGTGAAACCTTCTATTTCGACATTCTTGTCACGGCCCAGAAAGAACATACCGAAGCTCCATCCGTCGCTTTCACTGGAGCCTGACAGGTAATCTCGGCCCTGGTCGCTGCTGCCGCGCGGGGAGGCATGCAGATCCACAGCGGAGAGGCCAAGGAACAACCCGGACGCAGCGGCCATGAGGAAGTTACGTGTAATATTCATGGGGGCGATATTAGGAACCGCGTCGGGGGTTGTGCAAGTAGATATTTGCCTGCCTTAAAAAAAATGCGGGCAAGCGTGCGTCGGGTGTTCACGCCTGTGCGCGGGGGGGGGGCGGCGCTGTTCAGCACGAAGCGGGTGAAAAACAGGCGTGTATTCTCTTGTGCACTTGGCATTTGAGTGTGTAGCAGTCGTGCCGCTGCTGCATGGCCTTGATCCGCTCCGCGACCGCGGGGGGCAGGTCCGGGTGCGCCAGTACTTGCTGCGCCAGTGTCTGTGGCCGATCATGGGTCTTCTTGTACCGATGCCCCTCTTTCACCTTCGCGATTAGCTTCATGCAAGGGCGGAACAGATTGGCCCAGCACGCGTGCATGGCGAGCAGCTCGTTGAGATCCTCGATGCAGTCCGGATCCTCGAACCGGTCATAGCCCAACAGCGGGCGCACGTGCGAACCGTTCTTTTGTTCGAAACGGGCGTTATCGTTCTT
>JAQCIA010000361.1 GCA_027620105.1 Verrucomicrobiota bacterium
ACAAAAGCGCCCCAATACAAACGAAAAATGATGTTTCGCGAGCGCCCGGTGCCACCTACACTTCAACTAACCAAAATCACACCCGTTGGCACGCCGCGCGCATCCTCATGCTTCCACTGCGCCGCTTGCTTCGCTATACTTGTGCGCGTGACCCTGCAAGTCGTCATCGGACGGGGTCCGTGGTGAACGCGAGGCGTAATGCGCAGATCGCATTACGCAAGGACTGTGGAGGTTGTTAACCATGCTCCAACGTGTGTGGCGAATCGCACAGTTTATCGTCATCGGGTTCTGCGCCTTGTGCCTGTTCTTTGTGACCGTGGAGTTTCTGCGCGCCTATGTAATTCTGCGCGACGTCCATCCGATGCTGGGTGGCATTTTTGCCATGGCACTGGGCCTCGGCGCGCTCATGCTGCTCCTGTGGTATCTCGGCACCATGGGCAGCCGACCGCAGGTGCTGCACGCCCCCGTCGGGGTTGAACCCGCCACCGCCGCAGGGCGCCCGCTGCGTGCCTATGCCCGCTTTCAGGTGCGTCTCATGCGACGCCTCGCCGCCAACCCGAATCTCGAGGCCGACCTCCAGGAACGGCTGCAACGCCAGACCGAACGCTTGCGCGAAGCGCTCGCCGCCGGTGACGAAGCGGCCGATCTGCGCCGCTGTGTACTCGATGCCGAGGAACTCGCCATTGCCCCCGCCCTGGTCCCCCTCGACCAGCAGGCCCGCCAGGAAGTCGCCCGCGGCGTACGGGATGTGATGCTGGCCGTCACCCTCAGTCCCTGGCGTTCCGCCGACCTCGTGGTCGTCTTCTATCGCAATGTGCGCATGGTGATGCGGCTTGCCGCCATCTACAACAGCCGCCCGCCCCTGCGCGAACAGGGCGCCATCGTGCGCGACGTCTTCATGGTCGTGGCCTCAGTGAACATCTTCAATTATGGCAGCAACCTCCTCCAGAACCTAACGTCGTCCGTCCCGCTGCTGGGGCGTTTCGCCGACGATATCGCCGAAGGCGTCGGCGCCGGACTCATGACGTCCGTTACCGGACACGCCGCTCTGGGGCGTTGCCGGTCCTACGGGCGCTGGAACCAGGAGGAAGCTGAGAACTCGATTCGCCGGAAATTACGCGAGTTTCTTGATGATGTGAAGTGCATCGTGGTGAGCGATGTCCTGCAGCGCATCCGCAAACCGGTGGAGGCCCAGGTACCGGCTGCCTCACGGCCCCCCAGGCTCCAGGAAGAAATTCGCCAGGGTGTCACCACGGCCATCGATGAAACATCATCCATTATGGACGCCCTGATCTTCCGCCCCGTGACCACCGTCGGCCGGACGGCCGTGGATCGCGGTGTCGCGGTGAGCCAAACCATCGCGCATGGCGGTGCCATCACCTGGCGCAGCTTGATGAAGCGGGTGCAAGGCGGTCTGGGCCGCCGTAACCCCGCCGGTTCATGGCCAGCCGCGAATTCCTCTGACGCATCCTCGTAGGCGGGGGATGCGGCACCGGGCGTACGGCACCACGGCTACGTGCGGGCGTGCTGCTTGATCACCGCGACCATGGCGTCCATCGCGAATGGCTTGTGCAGGAATTTCACCACGTTCTTGAATTCCTTCATCTCGCCTGCCTGAAAGTCGCCGAATCCGGCCATGACAATCGTGGGCACCGTGATGCCATCCGCTTGCATCAGCAGCAGGAGTTCCGCCCCGTTGATGCGCGGCATCTTGATGTCCAGCACCAGGCACTGGCAATCGGCCCCACGGACAAGCGCGTAAGCATCCACGCCGTCGCCTGCCGTGGCCACCACAAAGCCTTCCGCCTCGAGCGCCCAGCGCAGCAGTTTTACAATTCCCGCATCATCATCCACCACCAGGATCATGCGTACCTCCCGTCCCACACTTGGCCAGCATACCGGCGAAAACCAGACACGCAACGCAAAAGCGCGCCCATGTTCCAGTGAATGCGGCACGCAGCAGGCGCACATTTCCGTGCAAAGGCGGCACCGCATGCTATCCTTGCCTGGTGACCCTGCACCGCCAAGTCCCGCTGCCGCCGACCACCCCGTCTCGCCTGCCGATCATCCTTTCCGCACTGGTCTACCCCGGCGCGGGACAGTTCGCCCAGAAGCGCTGGATCGCCGGTGCCTGGTGGAGCCTGGTCTTTAGCGGGGCCGGCGTGTGGTTCGCGGTGGAATTGGGGCGTATCTTGATCGCCTACTATGGTCAGATGGTTCAGGACTTTCCGACCACCGATCCCCCCGGCTTCGTGCGCATGCTCCTCGCCTTCGGCGCAGCCCTGCTCTGCTACACGGCATCGCTGATCGATACGTTCCTTGCCCATGCCCGCATCGGCCGCCCATCGCCAGACTTGTCGCGAACGGCTTGAGTCCCGTGCACGGTCCCGTCATGGCGAACGCGGCATGTTCACCGCGACCACGCCACGCTATACTGATGGCATGGATGCGGGCCACGCAGTGCCGAATAAGCCTGTGTCTCCACGCGGAGACGCGCCGCCGCCCTTGCCTGCCTGGGTGGGCCGCCGGGACGTGCCGCGGATTCCCGGCACGTTACGCCCCAGCGCCTATGTCGCCCGCGCCTACCTCCACCAGAAGGAACACGGTGGACAGCCGCCGGAATGGGCGCAGAAGCGCGCCGGTGGCCAATGGCTATTTTTGCGCGACTATCTCGAAGAAGATGGCCGTCAGAACCTCGCCGCCATCGGCATCTCGGAGGCCGCACGCATGCTCGGTGCATCGCGGCGGGCGGTGCAGACCTGGGTTGATGACGGACGCATCCCAACCTTACAGGAAGCCCGCGCC
>JAQCIA010000362.1 GCA_027620105.1 Verrucomicrobiota bacterium
TCCGATCATCAGACATTAGACCTTTGGGGGGAAGGAGGGAAAGACCTTGGGGAGGAGGAGACCTTAGACTTTGGGCCATGGGACGTGGCACTATGGCGACGGGCTGGATCGCTTGAGAAACACATCGATCTCTTTGATGAAATCGCGGAAATCAGAGAGGCGGGTGGAGACGATGCTTTGGACGATCGCCCAGTCGAGTTCCTGGTAGGCATGGACCGCCGTATTGCGAAACCCAACAGCCTTGCTCATCCGTTCCGCCGTATAAGGCGTCAGTGCGCCAATCCGGCGCAACGCATCGAATGCATCGCGCATGCTTTCCGGGGCGGGCTCAGTCGTGTCCGCCAGAAGGTGCATCGCGATATCGACGGCCTGCTGCACGGCACGCTCCAGATTGAGAACGATGACATCCTGGGCATCGTAATCCTCAAGCAACGCCTTCACCGTCAAGTCACGTTTCGACTGAATGCGGCCCAGGCTGCGCACAATGCTGTCTTGCTTACTACGCACGAGTTCAAGATCCATGAATAAATCTCCTTTTGCGTTGTTCCATCAGGCGACGACGCAGCGGCTGGAGGTCTTCCTGATCATAAACCAAGCGACGCAGCACTTGATACCGGGCCTTGCCCGCCCGCGAACAAATACAGACGCCTCTCAGCGCATTGCGGAGTAAGGTGCCGGTCGCTTGCAGCAGATCGATGACATCAACATCGCGGCCGAGGACGGTCGCGCATTCGTCCCGTAGCGCGACTTTTTGCGCGGCGCTCAAGGGCGAGGCCCCGGCCACCGCAAGGTCAACATCACTGGCGGCGTTGAGTCGCCCCTCCGCCGCCGAGCCGTACACGTAGCAGCATTGCAGCTCAGGATGCGCCGCAAGAATCGGCCCCAGCGTGGTTTCGATTTCAGCGACGGAGGGCGATTGGTTGTGGGAGGCTCTGTTCATTATTAACCTCGTGGGGCTCAGTTCCGTTTGGACTTTAGGCCCTCGTTGCAAGCACGCTGGCCAGGCTCAGCATGAAGGCGCTTGATAGCCGCGCATGGTCCGACCAATTTTGCCCGTTTCCTGCTCCACGGCGCCAATCAAACCGGCGAGCACGCGTATGGTCTAAATCTAACCGTCCCGACTTGCGCCGAGAATCTGCTCAGCGTTCAAGACGTGAACGCCTTGGCGTACGCCGGGCTTCGCAGCGGCGACCGCCACGACCCTCACAACCTCACACCCGTCAAGTTCGGGAAGCGGCGGCTGGCCCTTTTGAAGCAAATCCGCACATGCGTCTCTGGCGGCGTTCTCCGCCGAACCGCGGGCTTGCCATTTTGCCTCTCCCAGAAGTACCCGCTTCCCGTCCACCGATCGGGACACGAGATCCCATTCCGGACCGTCCCCCCGCCAGAATCGACGCGGGGGCAACCAGGGCCCCAAGTCGGCCAGGGCGCAATCCGCCGCCAAGCGCGGGATTGACGCACGAAAGAGATCTTCCCACGCTTCCGCGACCAGGGCCCCCTCGAACTTGCGCCAAAGGGCGAGCCGCCCCCGCGCCGGGGCCGCCGCCAGATAGGCGCGCTGCGAGGCGACGAGTCGAAACCACATCCTGAAGAACGGGTCGCTAATCCGATACAAGGCGCGCTTCCCGGACTTCTCCGTTTCTCCGAAGGGAATATCCCTCGCCAACAATCCCATATCCTGTAGGCGCGTCAGCGCACGGCTGAGCGCGGTTGGCGGGCAGCCGATTCGGCCCGCCACCTCGGTGACTTTGTGCGCACCCATGCCAACGGCGTCCAGAACCGGTCGCAGCACGGTCGCGGAGGGCATTTCTTCGATCAACAGCCGATCCGGTTCCGAATGCAGGGGGCCGGCGGGGTCGAGGACATTGGCGTCGAGGGCCAACTCCAAACCGCCCCGGCCAGCCGCGAGTTCCCAATAGCGCGGTACGCCGCCCCACATGGCATACGCCCTCACGCAGTCCGACGGCGAATCAAGATCAAGCGCTTCACCAATGTGGCCGGCGCCCAATGGCAGCAGCGACAGCGCCTCGCGGGCGCGCCCATACAGGGGAGCAGACGCATCCAGAACGAGCCCCTGCATCATGCGCTGGCTGGAACCGGCAAGGACGACAACCAGCCCAGCCACCCTGCCCTCATGATCCAGCCAGCGCTGCAGCACACTGGGCAGATCCGGACTGGTGCTGACCCAATAGGGAAACTCATCAAACACCAGCGGCCCACGCCAGCGTTGCGCGGCGGCTTCGCGCGCCAGACGATCCAGCAGCGCACGCCAATCCGGGTACGCGACCTCGTCAAACCCCTTGAACACGCCGGCCAGAGCCTCGGCCAGATAGCGCCTCTGAATGGCGGGAGCGGAAAGGTCCGCCACGGTGTAAAGGCCGCCGTGTCGCCGACACCATTCCAGAAGCAAGCGCGTCTTGCCGATTCGCCGCCGGCCCCAGAGCACCCCCAGGGCACCTTCGGACCCCGCCAGCAGCGTCTCCAACCGCTTTAGCTCAGCCTGTCGATTGATAAACTTCATGCTTCGGAATACTTATGCAAATAAACATAATGTTTGCAAACATAACCCTTCGATCCGCGCCCGTGGCCCGCGCCTCGTCCGGCGGAACGATGCCGTGGATGAGACAAAACCGTGTGAACTTTCCGGAGTCGTTGACACCGATCAGCCCCACCGACGCCCCGGCGGAGGTCAACATGGATGTCCTGCAGCGCCCAGAATTCATCTTTTCTGAGGGATGAAACCTGAGACGTGAGTTCATGAGAGGGAAGGAGAGGGCGGATTAGACTTTAGACTTTGGACCGGG
>JAQCIA010000363.1 GCA_027620105.1 Verrucomicrobiota bacterium
GGGAGAGGGGGGGGGCGGGCGTTGCGCGTTGGGCGTTGCGCGTTGAACGTTGGAAGATTCCACTAGATCGTTGCGCTTGTTCATCCTGGGCCTCGCTTTATTCCGCAATCACGCGACGCGGAGGAGGCCAAGGCCAGTGGCGGGCTTCCATCCCTACGCCGGTATGAGCCGGATCAGGTTCACAGGGTCTCCGCTGAGGTCTGGCGCGTCGCCAGTCCGGGCGGACTCTCAGGCCCAATCAGGCCTCCCCTTGGACAGGCGCATGATGCACGAGAACGGGCGGAGCGTCAACTGCCCGGTGTACGATTTCGATCCGGCTTGCAGCGGAAGGCCGCAGGCGGTATCTCTGTCGTCCGCGAAAATGACGCCGCGCTGGCGGCGGGATCAGGACGACTATGCAGAGCGGTCCATTGAAACTGGGCGTAAACATCGATCACGTGGCGACGGTGCGGCAGGCCCGCCGGGTGGCTTATCCCGATGTGGTTCAAGCCGCGCGCCTGTGTGAAGCCGCGGGCGCGCAGGGCATCACCGTGCACCTGCGCGAGGACCGGCGCCACATTCAAGATGCGGACGTGCGAGCACTGCGCGCCTGTATTCAGACGCGCCTGAATCTGGAGATGGCGGTGGCGCCCGAAATCGTGCGGATCGCCTGCGACGTTCGCCCTGACGAAGCCTGCCTGGTGCCGGAGCGCCGGGCCGAACTGACGACGGAGGGCGGGCTGGATGTGGCGGGGAATCGCGCGGGTGTCGGTGAGGCCGTGCGCGCGCTGGCGGAATGCGGCATTCTCGTCAGTCTCTTTATCGATCCGGAAATCAGCCAGTTGGACGCTGCGCACGCGTTGGGGGCGCCCTGCGTGGAGTTGCATACGGGGGCGTACTGCGACGCCACGGGTGACGCGGCAGCGCGTGAGTTGGAACGCCTGATCCAGGCGGCACGGCACGGGCATGCATTGGGCCTGCAGGTGAACGCCGGGCATGGGATCAACCTCGAGAATGTGGCGGGCATTCTGCAAATGCCCCACTTGGATACGTTAAACATCGGGCACAGCATCGTGGCGCACGCGGTGATGGTCGGGCTGCCTGAGGCGGTGCGTGCGATGCTCGGTGCGATGGCTGGGTATCAGGGTGGGCGACGTGAGGCGGGCATATGAAAGTGGTCTCGGCCGAACAGATGCGGCAACTCGACGCGCTGGCGATCGCGGATTTTGGTGTTCCTGGCGAAGAGCTGATGGAGCGCGCCGGGCGGGGTCTGGCCGTGGTGGTGGATGACCTGGCCCGTGTTTCCGGATTCAGCAATTCCCCGGTGCGGCTGGTGGCGGGGCGCGGGAACAATGGTGGCGACGTGTTTGTGGCGGCGCGCCACTTGCACGACATGGGCTATCGCGTGGACGTGTGGCTGGCGGGCGAACGGCGCCGCGTGACGGGGGCTGCCGCCAAGCACCTGGAGTTGCTGCGCAATGCCAGCATTGCGCTGGAGGAAATCACCACGCCGCAGGACTGGGACGATCTGATTGCCACGCACGAAGGTGGTGAGGGCATTGTGGTGGATGGTGTGTTGGGTACAGGGATTCGTGGCCCGGCACGCGGCCTGGCGGCGGGGGCCATTCAGTTTGTGAACATGCTTGGCGAAGGCGGGCCCGTGGTGGCGGTGGACATTCCGTCCGGCATGGATGCCAACACCGGCGCGGCCGAGGCGGACACCGTTCGCGCGGATCTCACGGTAACGATGGGGCTGCCCAAGCGCGGGTTGGTCGAGCCGCTGGCCATCGAGTTTGTTGGCTCCGTGGAAGTGGTCGACATCGGGATTCCCGAGGAAGTGATCGCAAAGGTCGAGAGCGAGATGGATTTGATCACCGCCCTCGATGCGCGCGACTGGCTGCCGCGGCGGAAGCGCATCAGCCACAAGGGTGACTACGGGCACGTGCTGGTGATTGCGGGGGCCACGGGCTACGCGGGCGCGGCGATTCTGGCAGCGCGCGCGGCGGCTCGTTCCGGCGTGGGGCTGGTCAGCGCGCTGGTGCCCGAACCCATCGCCGCCATCGTGGCGGCAGCAGTGCCTGAGGCGATGGTGCACGCAGGGCGTGCGACCTCGTCCGGTTCGCTGGCCACGGATGCGCTGGCCCAATGGGGGCGCGCGCTGGACACTTTTGACGCGATCTTGATTGGCCCGGGCTTGACGATGCATGCCGATGGGGCTGGGCTGGTAAAATCCCTGCTCAAGGCATATCGCAAGCCGCTCGTGCTCGATGCCGATGCGCTCAATTTGCTCGCTACGGATCCCGCGCTCATCCGCGCCAGCGCCGCGCAGGTTGTGGTGACGCCGCACCCGGGTGAAATGGCGCGTTTGTTGGGCATCGCGGTTGAGGAAGTTCAGGCACAGCGCTTCGCGATCGCGCAACGGGCGGCGAAGCAGCTGGGTGCTGTGACCGTACTCAAAGGTGCCGGCACACTGGTGGCTGTGGCGGATCGCCCACTCAGCATCAATCTCACCGGGAATCCCGGCATGGCCAGCGGTGGCATGGGGGATGCGCTGGCGGGGCTGCTGGCGGGGTTGCTGGCTCAACGGATCCCGGTCTTCGATGCCACGCGGCTGGCCGTGTATCTGCATGGTCGGGCGGGAGATCGGGTGGCCTGGACAACGTCGCAGAGCGGGATGGTGGCCAGTGATGTGGTGGATGCCTTCGCGCACGTTTTTTCCGATCTCGTGCCGCGCTGAAGCAGGCGGATCGCGGCCCTGCGCGAACCGTGTGGGAACGGCTTTGGCAGCCATTCAGAAAATGAATTCGTCGCACCTTTG
>JAQCIA010000364.1 GCA_027620105.1 Verrucomicrobiota bacterium
CGAAGAACGTACCTTGCCGCGTGACCATCTTCACCTCACGAGTGTTGCAATGGCCGCTCGCGCGCGGGGCTCTTTTCCGATGCGACTGCACCCGCACTGCCGTTTCCGCCGCCAACCCCCAACTGATTCTTCTTCGGCTCCTCCGCACAATCTGTGGGTGGGGAAGACGAAGGACTCACGTACAAGGATCAGACCATCTGTCCTGCGCGTGTCACGGATCTGCAACAGCAGTCAGGCCTTGGCGGCGGCGGGGTGCGGCGGGCTTTGGCGCTGCTTCCAGTAGGCGTCGGTCTTGAGCCACGCCTCGTGGATCTGCCCCGCCTGCTCGCGGAAGGTGGTCTGCTGGTAGCCGGTGATGTTGGGCTTCACGGTGTCGTTGAGCCGGCCGGCCAGGTCCATGCGGAAGTGCGCTTTGCCGGCCGCCGCGCCGACGATCGAGCCGACGGTGGCGCCGTTGCAGTCGGTGTCGAGGGCGCCCATCACCGCGATCGCCGGCGTCAGCACCGTGTCCATGCGCCCGTAGAACAGGCTCATCACGCAGATCAGGGCATTGTTGATGGTATGCACCGCGCTCATCTGCGGGAAGGCGGCATCGACCTTGTCCATGCACGACTCCCAGTCGGGCGAGGCGGCGATCCACTGCAGGCAATTGCGCACCGCCTGAGCCAGGCGGCATTCGGCAGGGATCTCCGAGAGGCCGATCTGCACGAGCTTGGCCGCATCGTTCTCGACGAAGGCGGCGGCCTGCATGGCGGCGCAGAACATCTCGCCGTAGATGCCGTTCCGCTCGTGCGTCCATGAGGCGTCGCGCCACGCGAACTCGGCGGCCAGCTCGGGCTTGCCGGCGCAACACCAGGCGAAGCCGTCGCTGCGGATCTGCGCGCCGATCCACTCGCGGTAGGGATTCCAGTGCCGGCGGGTGTAGGCCGGGTTGGCCGCGAGATTGATGCCCTTGGCGCCCGTGCCGTCGGGGCCGCAGCGGGAGCTGCGGTTGGCGAAATTGAGGTAGGCCTGGGTTTCGGCGGTGCAGATGGAGCCGAAGGGGATGTGGCTGAGCCAGGCGCCGGCAACGTCGGTCCAGGTGAAGCCGGGCCCGGCATGGCGCACGATGTGCACACCGATCAGCGCGTAATGGATGTCGTCGTCCGGTTCCATGAAGGCGATGCCTTCGCGCTGGCTCAGTTCGCAACCGATCTTCATGCCGTCGCCGGCATCGCGGCCGGAGAAGTAATCCTTGAGCGGCCAGTCGCCGCGGTTCTGCAGGTACCGTTTGATGTCTGCGCGGCCGCATTGGCGGCCGGCGCGCCAGCCCATGCCCATGCCCTCGACCGGCTTGCCCAGGGCGCAACCGCTGGCGCGGCCAAGCCAGGCGCCGTGGAAGCGGTCGATGGCCTCGTCGTTGGAGGGACTCCAGTGCAGGTCACGGTGGCCGGCCGGACGCAGGGTGCGGATCGCCTCCAAGTCGTTGGGTTCGCGGGCGGCGAGAGCGGCATCGGGTTCGAGCGCCTCGAGGGCGTCGTAGATCGGTTGCAGCGCCGCCAGGTTCCAAGCCTCGGCGCGACTGTCGAGGCGGGCGAAGCGCTCGCGCAGGGAGAGGGGGATGCGGCAGCCCTCATCGGCGCGCTGGATGAACTCGTCGCGGAGCAGTTCGTAGAGGGTGGCCCATTGGCTCATGGTCGGCCTCCACCGACGAGCCTACCGTGCGACACCGGTTGTATGGACACATGCATAAGAAATCGCTTTTCCGGCCGCGCCGGCACACGCCCGGTGAGACCCACCTGAAAGATCGTTTTCGTGGTTGAGATCATGCGGACAGCTGGCGAAAAGGTCAATACGAGTACGAAGCAACGTACAACAAACAAACCATCTGAAACTTAGTGCAACCACGGATGATTGCGCTGAATCCCGTCAACGCTTCGTGGAGTAACTTCCCCATAATGGCCATTACGATAAATGACGCACGGGGGAACCCGTCTTGGCGAACAGCACGAATCGCCACATCCGTGGGATGAATCACTCCTCCTCGATTGGGTCCGAGTGGGAAAGCGCCCTGTACGGCTTGCATTGATAACGCCGGTTTCGACGCCCTCCGGTTGTCTCTTCCGGCAATCCGTGCTTCTCAAATTGGAGGACTAGCTTGTTCGCTTTGACGTAAGAGCAGTCGAATGGCCGGCTACGCCACGGCTGCCGTGCGATCCCAACAAGAAGCGTCTACGACTCGTCTTCGTCCTCGTCATCGTCATCATCGTCTTCATCATCGTCTTCGTCGAATTCGTCTTCCGCCGCGTCGCTGTCATCGCTCGCGTCGCTGTCATCGTCCGCTTCGTCCAAGGCGTCTTCGTCAGGCGCCGCATCTGTTTCCGCGTCATCCGAGGGCGTCTCGTCGTCATCGCCCGCGGCCTCTGGGATTGCCGCCAATGCTGCCGCATCTGCTTGGTCGTCTGCATCCGCTGCGTCCCCATCCGTGGGCGCGTCCTGCTTGTCGCCACGGCCCAGCAGTTCGACGACTTCCTGCTGCACGTCACCGAGTTCGTTGAGATTCAAATGCGGATCCTGGATCACAAAGGTCTCCCCGCTGTGCTTGTGCTCATAGACACGCGTGGTCGCCCCGCTCTGCAACTGCACGTCGCGCTCGATCAGCAGCTTCTTGCGCTCGAGCATCACGGCGAGAATGAAAATCACGCGTTCCCGGGCGGGGTTCTGCTCCTCGATCAGTTTGCGCAGGAGTGACTCGGCCGTCTCCTTCTTCAGCGCCTCCTCCCCGGGCGGGGGGGGGCTGCGGAAGATG
>JAQCIA010000365.1 GCA_027620105.1 Verrucomicrobiota bacterium
GTGCGGTGGGTCCTGTCTTCTCCGCGACTCCGCCTCCCGGAACGGTGCTGCTCCCCCTGACCGATCCGGCTGCCACCTGGAACCTGCTGTTGGTCTGGCAGCGCGGCGGCTCGGCGGTGGTATTGAAGGCAATGGTCAACCTGCTGACTGAAACCGCCCGACGGAACCAGCGTCAATGACGGGAATCGGTTCGTCACACACCTGCACCTGCTCGGCCTCGACGACGAAAAGCTCACCTACTGCCACTCCGGCCGTTCCCAGCAGCGCCGCCGGTTCGGTGGGCAGGTGATCAAGGAACTCCTCGCGTAAGCACGTTTTGGTCGCGCCGCCTATTTTGATCCAAAGCGTCGCTTCAATCCATCCAACTCGACGAGAAGTGACTTGAATTGTTGGTCGTAAACTTCGCCTGGCATGTCTGGTGCCTGGAAGAATGTGAACGAGACGGCCGTCGGGCCAGTCGGCATGGCGATGACCCGGCAGGGGAAGATTCCCATTTGGTCAAGCATCGGACCTACGAACATGTCCACGACGCCGGTCTTGCGGTCCGATTCGATTCGGAAGAACAACTCGCCGGTCGAGGTGATGACTTTGTAGTGGTTGCCATCTTGTTTAATCCCCTCGCAGAACTCCGTGGCCCAGACAGGCAAGTTCTCGATACTGGCAAGGAAGTTGAATACGGAATCCTTCGCGGCGGGGACAATGATGGTAACGGTTCGATTGTTCGTGATTTCCGGGGTCGGACCACGGCGAGGTCCTATTATCAAGAGGTTATGACGGAAACACATGGCTTCCGACCTCTTCCGGGCTGTTTTGTGAACCATTTCTGACTCTCTCACCGTAGTCCACTCCGTTCTCACGCAGGATCCAAACACCGTCAGCCATTGCCCTTCGCTCCAATTGGCTACGGCGGCCGGTGGCCACCAAATTCGCCTCGATGCGGCGGACAAATTCGGCATCGCCCACCGCAATGGATTCCGTCCACTTTTCCTCGCGCTGGCGGCGTGAGCCATCCTGCATCAGTGTGTCGTCGATGAACGCGCGATAACGCGCCTCAAAATCCGACCACCTGACTCCCCCCAATCTGGCCAGCAACGCGCTGCGATCAATCAGCCGGTTGCGCCGCCGTTGCCCCGTCAATTCGTGCCACCCGGTCCAAGGCCATTCGCGTGGATGCGGCACCGCGCCGGCTCGAACCATGTTCAGATCGATGTACGCCAGGCACGCCCACAGGTGCGCTCCATCCGCGATCTGCGTGGCGTGGTAGCGGTCACTCCAAAACGCGCCCTGCCGACCCTTTCTCCGATTATAAGACTCCGCGAAGCGACCATGCACCGCTTGGATCAAGGTCGCCGTCGCTGCGGCGTTGTCCGAGGTGACGAGCAGATGCACGTGGTTGCTGGTGATCGTGTAGTTGAGCAAAGAAACGGTTGACGAACGTAACTCGTCGCGGAGCAAGCTTCTGTAGGCGTCGCGATCCCGGGCGAGCCGCAGCAAGTAGGCCCGATCATGGCACCGGTGCGTCAGATGATAGGCGGCGCCATCAACCCAATATCGATTTGCCCTCGGCATCGACGGATGCTCAACCGCCCGCCGCTTCCTTTCAAGTTCTTTTCAGAGCCAGAAACGGCCTGCAAGCGCACCAAACCACCAGTTTCTAGTCATAAGTCGTTCTGCTTCCGAGAGGATCGTGGTCCGACCCCGAATGCGCGGCTACCCACTGCCCCTTGGTTTAGGAGATTCGTGAGGTCTTCACTTCACAGGTTCACATGTCCGGCCGGCCACATCCTGGTTTCCCGGCTGGAGTTCCTGAACCGTGTCGCCCAGGTGGATCCGGCCGCTGAGGCCGGTAGGTAGCTCCACGGTGCCGAAAATCCTGCCGTCGCGGACGGCGAGGTCCATGTTGATCCGGCCCAAGGGATGGACTAGGGTGCCGCGCGCCGCCGTCAGCGGGCCCAGCTGCGGCCGTATGGCGACCGAGGCAAAACCCATCTCCGCCGGACGGATGCCGAGAATGGTCGCATAGTAGTGATAGAGCGGGTGCGCGCCCCAAGCATGGCAGTCGGATCGGGTGGGCTCTGGTTCTTCCACCGTGGTCTTGAGGCCCTTGGCCTCCAGTTCGTACCAAAGGGCCATGCGCTCGAAGAGGACGTCCGCGCGATCCAGGAGCCGGACGGTCTCGAAGAGGTAGTGGTTGAAATAGATGGTTGCGCGGGCCAGTCCCGGAGCCGCAAGAAGGGCGTCGCCTGCGCGTTGTCGCCGTCCGGGCGACAGGCAGCCGCCCAGGATCGCCAGGCACTGCGAATGCTCAGAGAAATGCCTGTGCGCTAGGTCCTCGGCGTAGAGTCCCCGCTGTTCATCCCACAGCGCGGCCTCGGCCGCCTTGGCCAGGTCGGCAGCCAGGCGGCGGTCGCGGGCGGCCAGCTCCACCTCTCCCAGCCAGGCCTCCACATCGGCCACCTTGTTGAAGGCGAGGATGACCAGCCATTGCAACAGCCCGTTGACGCCGAACTCGCCCTCTGGCGGCACACCCCAGTTGCGCACGTCGCGCGTGGTGGAGGTCCATTCCGGCACCCAGTCCATGAAGTTCCAACCGTCCGGCGCCTGCACCAGTCCGGCCTGGTTGCGGAGCTGCAGAAAGGTTTCCAGGACGGTGCGCACGCCGGGCATCAGGCCGGAAACGAAGGCCCGGTCTCCCCGCCACAGGGCGTGGTCGTAGACCATCAAGGTCCAGAAAAGCGAGAATGGCGGGATGATCTGCGTCGTGCGGCTGGG
>JAQCIA010000366.1 GCA_027620105.1 Verrucomicrobiota bacterium
TCCGCGCGCCGCGGGATTCAGCGCAACCATCCGTGTCATCCGTGGTCGCAGAATCTCCGAATCGCGGTACAGGCTGCAACCCACTACCGGTGGTGCCCGCTTGAGTCAGTCAGCCAGCCAGGAAAAAGAAAGGCGCCCCCCCGGTGGGGGACGCCTTTGCTCGATCTACTCACGATTCAATCAGGGAGTCACGGGGGCTGCCTCAGCGGCCTCCTCGGGAGCCGCCTCAGCGGCTTTCTCGGCCTCAGCGCAGCAGGTCTTGCCCTCGGCAGGCTTCCCACCGCAGCAGGTCGACGCTTCGGTGTTCTCGTCGGAAGCCTCAGCAGCCTTGCAGCACTCGCCACCCTTACCGCAGCACTCTTCCTTGCCGTCATGCGAATGAGCGGCTTCGCCCTTGCTGTCGCCCTCACACCCGCCACAACCGGCCACCGCCTGCGAAGCACCAAACGCCAGCACCGCCACAACCATACTGAACAACATCACTTTACGCATCTGTTAGACCTCCATGTATTGCATTTCAAGGAGCGGAATATGACCACTTATCCTGACTCAATACAATCGGGAATTATCCCAACCCTTAAAAACGTGCATTGGGTCATGTCTGCATATTGATACTGCTGAAATAGTCGAACGGTGGCGCTCGCGCCCGAACTCGCCGATCGTCCTCGTCGTCGTCCTCGCAATCGAAAATGGACTGAAGATCGAGGACGAGGACGAAGGACGAGGACGATTACGATGGTGGTGGGGCGTCAGCCCATGTCGGCTCTCACAAACCGGGGGTTTTTCAGCAGAATCCACAATACACGTTACGAGGGGGTGAGTAGCTGTGCGAGATTGCGGGCAAGGCAAGACCGCTGCGAGTTGCGCTTCCCGGAGCGATTTACCACGTCACGTGGAGGCGGTGGCGGCTCTGTTGCGCCAGCGCATTCAGCGCACCACGGTGTGGTGGCGCAGGCGGTACAGGCGCGGGGTCGTGCCAAACTCCCGGCGGAAGACCTGGTAGAAGTGCCCCAGATTCTGAAAGCCGCTTTCCAGCGCGACGACGATGATCTTCTCGGTGCTCATGCGCAGTTGCATGGCCGCGTGTTCGAGCCGCGCCCGGTTGACCACATCCGTGGCGGTGATCCCATGACGTAATTTCAGCGCGCGGTTGACGTGTTGCGGCGTACGGCCCGCCAGCCGCGCCAGCGCCCGCGTGCCGCCACGAAACTGGGCGGGCTGACGGATGCCCTCCAACGCGCGCGCCAGCCACTCGGGGTCCCCCTCGGCCGCGGCCGGCGCTGACGCCAGTTCATGCAGCAGCTCGATGAGAAACCGTTCCCCCTCCAACCGCGTGCGCGGCGCGCGGTCGAGGTGGCCGGCCCAACCCCGCAGCCAGCGCAGGCGGGCGGGGCCGAGTGTCACACCGAAGGGCTGGGGTGTGGCCGCCCAGAAGAAGCGCCGCTCGCCCCCGAAATAGCGGCCGCGCAAGAACGCGAGCGTGTCGCGCGAAAAGGCGACGTTGACGAGGGTGAATCCGGCGGCATCCGTGCAGCGGAAGCCGTGGCAATCGGCGGGGCGGATGGTCACCAGGTTACCCGGCGTGAGTGGCAACTGCTGCCCGTTGATCACGTGGAGCCCTTGGCCCGATTCCACCCAGAAAACCTCGGCAAAGTCGTGCGCGTGCAACGCACAGGGGCGGCGGCCGCGCATGTGGGCACGCGCCACGTGATAGGCTTCGCCCGTTTTCGCCACCGTTTTCCAGCGCAAGCGCTTCATAACCGATGTTTCTATAGCGTAGTAAATTGTCGATGGGCGAGAAGATTTCCGACCGGCCGCCTGCTAGCCTTATCACATGACATCACAACCGAACACCCCGCCGAAAGGCCAGGACCGCCTGGATGCCGAACAAGTCGAGCGCTTTCGCCGGGAGGGGTCCCTGCTCGTGCGCGAGCCGGTGCTGCCGCCGGCCGAATTCGAGGCGCTGCGCGCCCACTTTGAACAGAAGCTGGCGCGGCTGCCCGCCGACGTCCGCCCCGAAACCATGGACGTGCCGCATTTCTCGGATCCGAGCCTGTTCCGCTGGCTCCTTGCGGATGACGTTCTGGATCTGGTGGAGCCGCTGATCGGCCCGGACATCGCGCTGTTCGCCAGCCATTTCATCTGCAAGCCGCGCGGCAACGGCAAACGCGTGCCGTGGCATGAGGATTCGGCCTACTGGAAGACCATGCTCGATCCGCTGGAGGTGGTCACGGTGTGGCTGGCCATCGATCCGTCGCGCATGGCCAATGGCTGCATGTGCGTCATGCCGGGCACGCACGCCAGCGGCAAGAAGGGGTTCTCGGACTACGACCCGGTCGATCCCGCCACGAATGTGTTCAACATCGAAATCACGCCATCGCAGCGTGACGACACGCGCGCCGTGGCCTGCGAGCTGGAGCCCAACCAGGCCAGCTTGCACGACGCGCGCCTGATCCACGGCAGCCAGGCCAACACCAGTGCGATCCGCCGCTGCGGCTACACGATGCGCTACATGCCGACGCGCGCGCGGCTGAGCAATAACGCGCGCAAGGTCCACCAGGTCTACCTCGCCCGCGGTCGGGATCACGGGGGTAACACGTATGCCGATCCCGCGCGGGCCTATCCCGAATTGGCCCGCTACCGCGAGGCGGCCGGGGCCGGGGGGCATTGAGGCAACGGCTTCGCGCGAACGCTTTCTCGCCGCGTTGCGCAACGAGGTGCCGGACCGCGACCCGGCGGCGCCCGACATCTCCAACTAGTGGTTGGT
>JAQCIA010000367.1 GCA_027620105.1 Verrucomicrobiota bacterium
GGACATTCTGGGCCGATGGAGGGCGAGCGTCCCGCGAGCCGCAGGCTTAAGTAAGCGCCATTCGCGCCTGGGCGGCTATTGCCGAATCGTGGCCGCACCCTCGGCGCCGAACTGATCTTCAACGAAGATCCCGTTGTCGCCGTGGGCATTGCTGCGCGTGTAGGCCGCGGTCCGACCACCCGAAATCGTGATGTTGCCCAGGGCGGGATTCGAAACGCGCCAGACCAACGGCAGCGAAAGATCGCGGAGACTCTCCTCGGAAACCGTAAAGGTCTGCGTGAAATTCGTGAAGCCTGACGTCAAATCGGCAAATGAGGGGGACACATCCAAAGCATGAGTCCCCTTGCCTTCTTCGCAACCGGACAGCAGCACGGATCCCAGAACCACCACGGACGCCATGGCGACGGACGCGACGACAAATAGCGATTTCTTCATAACCAAATTCTCATTCCCGCTGCGCAACCTTGGCACATGCCCGCGCGCACCGTCAACGCCAATTGTCCGGCGCCCCGTCCCTTACAAGGCGAACTTATACCCCACCCCGTGCACGGTCAGGATGTGCCGTGGATTGTGCGCATCCTGCTCAATCTTGGCCCGCAAATTCGACACAAAACTATCCAGCGACCGCTGTGTGCCGTAGTACTCGGTGCCCCAGACGTCGTTCATCACAACTTCACGCGACAGCGCCTTGCCGGCATTGCGGCAAAAATAGGCGAGCAACTCGAATTCCGTGCGGGTCAGAATGATTTCGCGACCGCCCCGCGTCAGAATCCGCGACGCCATATCCAGCTTGCATTCGCCGAACACAAACTCGCCCGCCGCATCCTCCCGCGCGCGCCCCCGCTGCAGCACCGCATGCACGCGCGCCAGCAATTCTTTCACGCTGAAGGGCTTGGTGACGTAGTCGTCGGCGCCCATTTCGAATCCATGCAGCTTGTCGAATTCATCCTGCCGCGCCGTGAGCATGATGATGGGCATCTGCGCCCCGCTGTCGCGCAGTTTGCGGCACACATCATAGCCGCTCATGCCGGGTAACATGATATCGAGCAGAATCAGGTCCGGCTTGGCCTGCATGCCTTGCTGCAGGGCGTCTGGGCCGTCAGACGCCGTCAGCACTTCATACCCCGCAAACTTGAGGTTCTCTTCCAGCCCAAGTTTGATGGCTTGCTCGTCTTCAACCACGAGGATGCGCTTGCTGTCGTTCATCATTTTTCCTCGGCGCTTGTCCGCGCCCTCAGACCGTTGGCACGAAGAGCGTGAAGGCCGCGCCCTCACCCGGCGCACTCTTCACCGCGATCCACCCGCCGTGCGCGAGTAGCACATGGCGGCAGACCGAAAGCCCCAGCCCCACCCCAGACACATTCACGTCGCGCGCCTCGGGAACCCGGTAAAACCGCTGAAAAATTCGGCGCTGATACCGTCGCGGAATGCCGGCCCCATAATCGCGCACGGTCACCGTCGCCCACGCACGCCGCCCGCCACGCCACGCCTTGCGCCGTACGCAATGCCCGATCCGCACCTCAATACGCACGGCGGCGCCTGCCACGGTCTTACCATACTTCGCCGCATTGTCGAGGAGGTTCAGGAGCACCTGCCGAAAGGCGGTTTCGTCGAGTCGCACGTTCGGCGGGGCGACATCCGTATGCACGGTTACATCCGGTGCCGGTGCCGCTCCGGAGGTCAGCCCTCCCGCCACGTATCGCGACAGGAACGCGTCCACGGTCGTGCGCACGATGCACGTGAGATCCGCCGGTTGCACCCGGTACTGCATGGCATCCTGTCCAAACCTGAAGAGAAAGAGCACGCGTTCGGTAAGCTGGCTGAGCCGTTCGCATTCTTCCACGATCGTGCGTAAAAACTCCTGCTGCCGGGCGGGATTGGGTACATGCCCCAGCAGGATGCTCTCCGCCAGCATTTTCATGGACGCAATGGGCGTACGTAGATCATGCGAAACACCCAGCGCCACATCGCTACCCGACCGCGCCTGTTGCACTTCCGCACGCGCCCGGCTCAACAGCAGGCCGGCACCGCCGACAATGCCCAGCGCCAGCAGCACGAGCCCCCACCGATACAGCTGATTGCGTACCGCCACGGTCCGGCGCACCTCGTCCAGATTCTCCGTGTAGGCCAGAATGCGGACATCATCCATCGGTGGCGCCAGATGCTGCACCGCACGCGGCAGACTGCGCACGGCTTCGTCGGCGTCCCATACCCGCCGCCCGCCCAGCGAGTCCTGGACCACGACGTGACCGGCGTCACGCCCCATCCCCGCAGGCAGGTGAATGCCATCGCCCTCGGCCCCCAAGAGCACGCCGCCCCCGCCAGCATCCCGCAGCGCGTTCGCCAGCAGCGGCGCAAAGGCGCCGGGAGTCACCGCGAAACCCACATACAGACTCTTGCGCCCTTCGGATGGACCAAACACGTAGGCATTGTCGCCGAGTTTGAATCCGAGCGGTTCGCTGGCCGATGACGAGGAGGCCGCCAGCGTGCGCAGCGTCTCCAGCAGCGCCTGGCGTTCCTCCATCTCCGCCTGATCAGCCGCCGCATCCGCAGGCCAGACGAAGCCCCAGGGATTCATGAAGACATAAACACGGCGGACAAGCGCCCGCGAGGATTCAATGCGCGTTGCCATGGTTCGCACCAGGGCCATATCCCCGCCGCCACCGGCGGCATCCGCCATGGCATTGCGCACCTGATCCAGCTCGGACATCAGGCGGGCCTGCACATTGATTGCGGCCGAGCGCGCGGACTTCTCCGCGCGC
>JAQCIA010000368.1 GCA_027620105.1 Verrucomicrobiota bacterium
CGAGCCGCAGGCTTAAGTAAGCGCCATTCTATCCTGCCTCTTTAACAAGACAAACCCGCGAAGGAATTCTGGCATGCTAATCAGCGTCTCCTCTGTTTGCTGGTTTGATCAGACTGTGGAGGATGCCGCACGGAAGGCACGGGACTGCGGATTCACGGCGTTCGAGGCCCTAACCTTCCCCAGAGAGCTGTTCCCCCTCCAAGGCGACCTTCGCGAAGTGGCAGAATTCGAATTGCCCAAACTCCTGGATAGACACGGACTCACACTCGCCGGCCTCCATCTTGGGTCCATCGGGACCTCCTCGGAAGCCCTTCGACGCAGCCTCACGGATTACGCCAAGTTCGCCATCACCCATGCCAAAGCGCTGGGGTGCGACATCATCGTCGAAGGCGGCCCGGATCGGGCCAAGGAACCTTTTACGCCCTTTCTAAAATCGATCGCTGAACTGATCCCCGTTCTGGAGAAGACTGGCGTCAAACTCGCACTCGAAAACCACTACCTGAACTGGATCCAGTACATCCAGGACTATGAACACATCTTTCAACACGTCGATCACCCGCTGATCGGCATCACGCTCGACACCGGCCACTTCACCAGCGCTGGCGTCGACTCGGCCGAAGTCGTCCGTACCTTCCCCGACAAAATCTTTCATGTCCACGTGAAGGACCACAAGGGCACCCAGTCCTTGCCCCTCGGTCATGGTGTGACGGACAACGCGGCGGTCGTCAGGGAACTCAAAAACATCAGCTATCGCGGTTACCTGAGCCAGGAACTTGAAGTGCCGAAGGAAATGGATGGAGACCAGGCGGCAAAAGACGGCTTTGCCTACATGACCAAGCTCGCCAAGATCTGATCGAAAAACGCCACGGGACAATGGAACGCGCCAGAATCGACTTTGCTGGCACGCTCACATGCCGCGCACATGCACGCTCACCGATCCACCCGCGCACCGCCGCCACCCACCAGCTTTTCAACTTCCTTGAGCGTCGCCATCGAAGTGTCGCCCGGGGTGGTCATCGCTAGCGCGCCATGCGCAGCACCATACGCCACGGCCTTGGCCGGGTCGTCGAAGGCCAGAAACCCATAGACCAGCCCCGATGCAAAGCTGTCGCCACCTCCAACGCGGTCCAGAATTTCCAACGCCGGCCGGTGCGTCGCCTCGTAGAACTTGCCGCCCGCCCAGCAGATCGCGCCCCAGTCATTCACGGTGGCGCTGTGCACACTGCGCAGAGTCGTTGCCGTAACCTTGAAATTCGGAAACTCCTTCACGACCCGCTTGATCATGGCCTTGAAACTTTCGACCTCGATGTTGGAGATGTTGGCATTCACCCCTTCGACCGCAAATCCCAGACAGGCCGTAAAATCCTCCTCATTGCCAATCATCACATCCACATACTTGGCAATTTCGCGATTCACTTCCTGGGCCTTCTTCGGCCCGCCAATCGATTTCCACAGGGAGGGTCGGTAGTTCAGATCGTATGACGTGATCGTGCCGTATTTGTGCGCCGCTTTGAGCGCCTCAATCACCAGTTCCGGCGTCGTCTCCGACAACGCCGCGAAAATTCCGCCGGTGTGAAACCAGCGCACCCCGCGCTTGCCGAAAATCTCATCCCAATCAATGTCGCCAACCTTGAGCTGCGACGCCGCCGTGTGGCCACGGTCGGGACAGCCCACCGCCCCGCGCACTCCGAAACCCCGCTCCGTAAAATTTACCCCGTTGCGCACCGTGCGCCCGACCCCGTCGTAAGCCGCCCAACGGATCAGGGATGTATCGACGCCGCCCTGCAGAATGAAGTCTTCCATCAGACGGCCCACGGGATTGTCCGCGAACGCCGTCACCACCGCGGTTCGCTTGCCGAAGCATCGCCGCAACCCGCGCGCCACGTTGTATTCTCCGCCGCCTTCCCAGGCCGTGAACTGACGCGCCGTGTGTACGCGTCCCTCCCCCGGATCGAGTCGCAGCATAACCTCGCCCAGCGCCAGCATATCGTACGCACACGCTGCTTCAGGCTTGATCGTCAATGCCGACATACCGATCCCTCATTGTTCTTTTGCACAGATCTATCCGTTAATCGCGCGGGCCGATTATCCGCGCTGCGACTGCACGTTCCGCTCATACGCATCAATCTCGGCCAGCCACTTCCCGTCGCCGGGCACCCCCTCGCGCGCACAGTAGTGATTCCAAACCGCCCCAAACGGAAGCGATTTCGAATCCTCCAGCAATGCGAGGCGTGCCGTAAAGTTGCCGGACCGCTCACAGTCCCGCAGTTGTCCAATGGGTTCGAGCAGCGCCACCAGGAGGGCCTTCAGCAGGTTGCGCGTCCCAATGACCCAGGCCGCCACCCGATTGATACTCGCGTCAAAATAGTCCAACCCCAGATGCACCCGCTGTAAATAGCCGCCGCGCACAACTTCTTCGGCGATGGCGCGCAGATCGTCGGTCAAGGTCACCACATGATCGCTATCCCACCGCACACCGCGGCTGACGTGAAGCAGAATCTCGTCGAGCTGCGTGAGCACCGCCGACAACTTGTCCGCGATTCCTTCTGTCGGATGATAGTGTCCGGCATCGAGGCAGATCAGAATCCGCCGCGCCACCGCATACCCTAAATAGAATTCATGCGATCCAACCACGTAACTCTCGGACCCGATGCCGAATAGTTTTGGCTCCACCGAATCAAGCACGTGCGCGCGATCCAACTTCGTTTCTAGCACCGCATCCAGTGCGTCCCGCAACCGTTCCCGGGGCCCCGCACGATC
>JAQCIA010000369.1 GCA_027620105.1 Verrucomicrobiota bacterium
GTTCGACCCGTCCGCGGTCAAACTGCAAGAGTGCATAGGCACCGGCGTGAATGGACCCGCGTGGTTCTCCGAGTGCGGTGCGCACCTTTTCGGCGGAATCCCCGACCTGAATCTCGCCGGTGGTGTCGATAGCCTTTGCCGCGGTCGTCCCGGCGAGCAGGATGATCAGCAACCGGGCGTGGATTGTCTGCTTCGCATACATGGTCTCGCCCTCCCAGAAAAGCGAACACTGCCATCATACCATGAGACGGAGGCATGGGGCGATTTATTCAAAGGGGGGCGAGATAACCGCGTCGGGGCCCCGCGCAAGGAAGCGTCTTGCAGCCCGGGGTCGCGCATGCGTGATCAGCCGGCGGCGGGGGGGGAATCGGCGGGGTACAGTTTGTCGACGGTCCAAGTGCGGGCGACGCGTTTGAGCCAGACGGTGTAGGTTCCGCTGCCGTCTTTGAAGGGGACGTCGATGCGGGCGGCGCTCTTTCCGACGTAGAGGCTGCAGGCGTCGATGGACGCGAGTTCCACGGCAGCGGCTTCGGCTGTGATGGCCTTGCAAGCTTCACGATAGATGGCGCGATCTGAAGGCAGACGGCGTCCGCTGCAGCCCATCGCCCCCAGGCTGATAAGCAGGACGGCGAGTGTCATTGCAACGCGGGCGGTGCTGAGGGCGCGGTGCCGGGCTGGTGGCTGGTGTGACATGGCGAAAAGCATAGGCCATCGCTGGCGGGTGAACAACAGGAAAGCGGCGGCGGTGGCGCGGCGCGGAAACGCTGGATGCGACGGGCGGAACCGGTATACTGGCGGCATGCGATTAAAGATGTTGCGGCGCGTGATGGCCTTGATGGCGAGTGTGGCGGGGTTGCTGAGCACGGGATGTCAGCGCGTGGAAACGGACAGTGATCCTTTTACAGACTTTGCCGTGTATACGTCCTTTGCCTGGGACGGCAGTCAGTCCGTCGCGGAATCGCAGATGGATCGGGACTACCCGCACCTGATGGCCGACTTGCGGGATGCGGTGACGCAGGGGCTGGTTGCCAAGGGCATGCAGGAAGTTGAGATGGACGCGGCGTCGCTCCTGTTGCGCGCGCATCTCGAACTGGCGCCGTACCGGGATGAAAACAGCGGAGATGCACCGGCGACGAAATTAGGGCCGCTGGTGGTGGCGCCTTATTCGGTGACGCAAGCCGACGATACCGAAATCAATCGCGAACTGCAGGAAGGGACGATCATGCTGATCATGACGGATCGGACGAACGAGAAGCCGGTCTGGCAGGCGTGGATGCGTCGCGTGATCGATATGGACAACCTGCGGCAGGTGGAGTGGGGGAAGAATCCGGTGGCAGCCGACATTACCTACCGGCACAAGATGATCCGCAAAGCCGTTGAGAAGTTGTTGGCGGAGTACCCGCCCGAGCCGGTGTTCCGGTTGTCCGCGGAAGGGCGGGCGCCATGAAGCGACTGTTTCTGGTGCGCCATGCCAAATCGAGTTGGAAAGATGCCGAGATGCCCGATTTCGAGCGTCCCTTGAACAAACGCGGAGAACGGGACGCGCCGGCGATGGGGGCACGGCTGGCGTCGCGCAAGGTGCGACCTGACGGCTTGATTTCCAGCGGCGCATTGCGGGCAATCACGACGGCGCGTGCACTGGCGGAGGCCATGGGGTATCCGGCGGATCGGATCGTGGTCGACGATGGGGTGTATGGCACGGATGCTGGCGATCTGCTGGCCCTGATTCGGAAAGTCGACAACGCCTGGGAGAGTGTGATGGTCGTTGGGCACAATCCCACGATGACGGACCTCATTAATGCGCTGACGGACACGATCATCGACAACATGCCCACCTGCGGCGTGGCCGAGATTGTCTTCGATGGCGACGACTGGGCGAAGATTGATGTGGGTGCCGGGCGTGTAGTCGCCTTCGACTGTCCGAAGCACGGGGATTGAGGTGGCCCCTCTGGGCGGCGCGCGATGGATTTGCGCGGACCGGGACTCCGGCCCACTGGCTTGCTTGCCGCACACGATGCGGCCGCTTCAGCGCGAAGAGGGTGTCGTGGCGTGACCGCGTGGCGTATTCAGGTTGATAAGAAGTCGAAAAGCGGCGTGGGAATGGGCAGCAGGAATTGACAGTCCCCGTCCGGGCATGGTAATCAGCACCGATTCGACCGCGACCGGCGGGGGATTAGCTCAGTTGGTAGAGCGCTTCAATGGCATTGAAGAGGTCAGGGGTTCGAATCCCCTCAGGTCCACCGACCGGATGCCCGATCGGACATACGAAAGTGTGTTTGATCGGGCATTCGCATTTCAACGTGGATCTCGTCCGCTGTCCTTTCGTTGAGCGGACCGTAAGTCGGGACGATCCCATCTGGCCGGCTCTTTACGCAGGCCAGGTTCAGCCGCGATGGAGGGAACTGCCGCTTCCTCGGAGCGCCGCGCGATACGCGGTGGGTGTCTGTCCCATCTCGCGGAGGAATTGCCGGTTGAAGTTGGATAGGTTCTCGTAACCGACCTCCCGGCTGATGGTCAGCACGGTGGCATCGCTTGCGACGAGCAATGCCCCCGCGCGCAGAATGCGGATGCGTCGCGCGGTCTCCGCGAAGCCGCGTCCGGTTGTCGCGCGGAAAAAGCGGGAGAGACTCGACGGCGTCATTCCTACCAGCCGTGCCGCATGAGTCAGGCTCGGCCCCGTTGAGAGGTTGCTGGAGATGTACTGAAGCACGGTGTCGACCCGATCCTGGCTCGCTCGCTCGGACCCGCCGATCGCCGCTT
>JAQCIA010000370.1 GCA_027620105.1 Verrucomicrobiota bacterium
TGTCGTCGGCGATTACGGTCTGGATGTGTCCACCATCGACTGGCATCGCAGCGGCGCCCAGCGATTCGCGCAGCGTGCCGAGGACCTCCGCCAGCGAATGTTCCGTGCCATAGATGACCAACTCACCGGGGCTGTTGTTAATCGTCACCTGACTTTCGTACAGGCGTCGACCGCCGAAGGATTCGAAGGCGCGCCCGATATCGTCACGGGCCGACCAGCGCGTGAAAACGCGCGCCTCGGCGGCGATGGCGATCCCGCAGAGTGCGAGCAGCACGGTGCGCCGGCAAATCGATCGGCTGGGTTGGTCAGTAAATGCCATAGGTCGCAGTCATCCAGACTTCACTTTCTATCTCGAGACGGTCTGCCCGGTACAGCAAGTGGCGCACGGCGGGAAGCAGTGGCACGTTGCGATACTCACGATCCGACACCATGCCGAACGCGTCGGCTGGGTCTGGTGCGTCGCGGATATCGGCAATCGGATTATGCGGCACGGCTTCCATGACGCGCCAGTCGTCGGGCCTCCCGACAACGCGTTCAGGGAAATAGGCGCGGAATACATTTGGATTGGCGTGGTTATAGTCATCATCGCGCGAATAGGTCCGCTCATCGGCACCGGCATGCCAAGTGCGGATATAGTCAGGATTATCCCGCACGAGCTGGTTGGAGAGGGCCAGGCGACCCGCGTTGCGGCGGGCCAGGTGAGCATTGGCGAGGGTCACCAATTGCAGCAGGCCTGCAAGCAGGGCCAGCATGCCGACGATGCCGACAATAAACTCCAGCATCGCCTGGCCGGAACGGGTGTGGGCGGGTTGACCGCCGTCCCTTCCGGTATGCAGTTGTGCGTGCCTATGCATGTTCAGTGTCCACGTGAGGTGCCACCACCGTGCGATCCGCCGCCTTCAGATACCGTGCATTGGCCGCTGTTCTGTTCCAACCAATCAACGCCGTCCTGCCGGAAGGCTTCCTGTTCCCAAGTCCGCAGTTGTTCGCAGTAGAACGACTGGCAGTTCAATTCACCGGTCGCGACGTAGTGGGGCAGATCGTTTTCGATGAAGTAGCGCCACTCCGGATCGAAAGAACCGCCCGACCAAGCACTGGAAGCATCGAGCGCGATCAGGCGCGCGTTGTCAAAAGCCGGCAGAATCAGGGAAAAGCTATGGGGGGGATCAGCCTCGCCGAGGAATCCCAGCGCTTTGGCGGCGGCGGTCCAGGTGATGGTATTGGTGTTACCTGCGCCACGCGTGGCAGGCGTGATGCGGGTCGCTTGTGCCACCACACGCACGGCCGCATCGGCGCCGGCATAATCATATTGCGGGCGGACCGTGCCGGTTGCCGGGAAGGGATTGGGAACGTCCCGCGCGAGGGCCAGCCAGGGGGTCCAACCGCTTCCGTAGCAGTACCAGGTGGCGGTTGTGGCCATCCCCATGGGGGACAACAATCCACTGAGCTGGCGATCCGACGCGGTGCTTGCCAGCAATTCCGGCGGAACAAGTTCAGCGGCGGTCGTGGCCTGTCGGCGCAAGCCGAGCCCGAAAATTTCGCTGTTCACATACTCGGTTTGCTCAATCGGCGGCAGTTCGGGCCACCAGGTGAAGTCCGTGTAGTTCTGCAGGTGGCCGGGGGCGTTGTGATAGAACCAGCACCACGTTCGTCCGGCGACCGCCCGGTAGAAATCGGGATTCAGCAGCAAATGATCGCCGACATAGTCGGTGAAAAAGCGTGCGTTCTCCGGGCCGGCAGCAACGCCGTCATCCGCGATCAGATCCAGCATGTCGGCATATTCGTCCCACGCATCCGGGTAGGGTTCCGGAAAAGCCATTTCGCCACCCGGTCCCACTGGGCGCGCATATTCCTCGCGCACAACGCGGGCGTGGTCCCGGATCATGGCGGAAAAGGTGTCGTTCTGATGCACACCGTTGTTCTTGGCGGCCTGTTGGGCGGCCATGAAGCCGATCATGGGGCCCACCAGGGATAAGCGCGCCTGCAGGTTCGAGATGGCGAGCAGGGAGTCTGTGTCTCCGGTGGTGAGCGCAAATGCCTGCATGATGTTCAAGTCACCGATGAGGTTCAGCGAGATGCCCTGCCAGCGGGCGCCCATCATGGCGGCGGCATCGCCTCCGTTTTGCGTGATCGATTTGACGTGAAAGGTTTTGTGCAGGTCGAAATTCCACATGACGATGAAGAGTAGAATGATCATGGCCAGCATGATGAAGATGATGGCCTGGCCGGAACGTGTTTCCCGATGCGTGCGCTGGGCGGTGATGTGCGGTGGCAGGTCTTGTTGTGCGGGATAGGCCATGGGTCACCAGTCCATGTCGACGAGATAGAGTGGATAGTGGCTTTCGATGTAGGCGTCGCCATGCAGGTCGCGATGATCGGCGGCCCAGAAGGCCCGGTGCATGGGAGCCCAGAGGGGGTAGCGTTGCGCCACGTGCAGGTGCGTTATCGGTGCCGCTTGGGAATCATCACCGGGATCGAACGAATCGACGGCCCAATGGTTGATGGTGTCCCAGTTCTCATAGTCGAGGATGAAGCGCGCGCGGGCGCGATTGCCGGCACCGAGGTATGCGGGAATCCGCGCATGTTCGATGGCAGCCTGGACGGACACGGGGGGCATGCGCAGGGCGGACTCCCAGATGGTGTCGGGACGGGCATTGTTGTCGATCAGGTTGCGCAATTCCTGATTCACATTCTCGTATTCCGGCACGCGCAACTGCCCGGCGTTCGGTATGGTGGCCACGTCCACGACCTTGTCGACC
>JAQCIA010000371.1 GCA_027620105.1 Verrucomicrobiota bacterium
ACCATGCGGTGTGCGCCCAGATTGCCGCTGGACTGGATCCGGCCCGCGTGCGCAATCTCGCGGGCGTGGATTCGTTGCTGGTTCTGGGCGGGCGACTCAAGTCCGTGGATCTGCTGATCGCCAACGATTCCGGCCCCGTCCATGTGGCCGCCGCCGTGGGCACGCCGACGTTGGTGCTCTTTGGCCCGACCGATCCGGCACGCACGGGCCCTTTCGGCGACGGGCATTGCGTGCTGCGTGCACCGCCGCCTTGCGAAGCTTGTTATGATCGTACCTGCCATCGGCACGGCGCCCCCTGTTTGTCGCGTCTCTTGCCGGAGCAGGTGGCGGCGGCCGCGCGAGAAATGCTGGCCATCCCAAAACAAGTTTGAAGAAACCCCTCCCGGTACGCGTTGTACATGTGAAGCGATCATAACCGCACACACAGGCGACATGCCCATGAGACAGCGCTTGTTATTGTTCATGACTTGCGTGTCGCTCGCCGGCCTCGTCGGTACCGCCGACGCACGCATCAAGCTGGTGGCCCTGCCCGAGCGCGGCCCCGCGGACTTCCGATTGGACAATCCCGCCGGAACCCTGATCGAAGAAGAGCGCGTGTTGACCCTGCAGAAGGGCCCGAACAAGGTCGATTTTGCCTGGAACGGTGTGGCCATCGATGCGGATTCGATCCGGCTGACGATGCTCTCGCATCCGGACAGGGTCAATCTGCTGAACGTGAGCTACCCGCCGAAGTAGAACGCGCCGGTCTGGGAGATCAGCAGTTCCGAGGCTTGGGAGGAGCGGGTTCGCATCAGTTATCTGTTGTACAACATCGACCGCCTCATTACCTAGAAGGCCACGGCCGCGAAAGATGAAACCGCCCTGAATTTGCAAAGCCACGTGGTGCGGCGCAACTTTTCAGGCGAGGATTTCGGGATGGCCCACGTGACGTTGGATCATGGCGAAGCGTTTGATCGCGGGATCCAGCACGAAGAGACGAAGCAGTTGTGCTTCTTCAATGTGTCATCCGTGCCGGTTGAAAAAGTCTGGACGTTTGATGCGGCGCTGCTGCCGTGGGACTCTGAAACGGTGAACGGGAACGTCGGTATTCCGGTTGTGTATAAGGTTAAGAACGCGCAAAGCGCCGGACTCTGTCAGCACGCACTGCGGGGTGGCAAGGTGCGCGTCTATCAGGAAGACGGACACGGCGGGACCATCCTGCTGGGCGAGGATGCGGTACCGCTCGTACCGGTCGGTGAGGACATGGAAGCCTGCAATTTGAAGTACGAGCGCAAGGATGCATCCACGCTCGAATTCATGGTCACCCTGCCACCGCGCGGGCAGGAAAATCTTACCATGCACGATCACCGCCGCGATCTGCCGGTGAAAGTCGAAATCACGCGCAACTTCCCGACGGTTCATTGGGACCTGACGCCCGCCGGGGATCATGGCACCTTCGCGAAGGTGGATGTGGACACGGTAAAGTTCTCCTTGGAACTGGACGCCCGCGCAAACAGCGTGTTTACTTACGCGCTGACCACGCGCTTCGGGCGCCGGGCGAATCCGTAAGATAGGCGCGTGTCGGGGATGACAATGCGGGCAGGGCTAACCATCGCATGTTTGATGACGATTCTGATCGGCACGGCACTGGCCGCCGATCAGGCGCCCGCGGCGACGCGGTTCGTGGCCTGTGCGAACAAGGCAGGGGCGGGGTTTTTCTGGGTGGATACGACGCGAGGGCGTGCCTGGTGGGCGAATCCCGGAACCGATGCATGGGAATATTTTGGCGAGCCGGAGAACGTGGAGACGAGCCCGGAAGGCACGTTCATGCCGATGGAGAACCGCAGTGGTGAAGGTTTGTATATCGTAAACACCACGACCGGCGCGGGTTGGTGGACCAATGGACGAACGTGGAAGGTGATGGGATTGCCTGTGGCAACAGCAGGCGAGCCCAGCCCCGAGGATCGTGTGACGACGCATGAGTAAGACAAGCGTGGCGGAAACAGTCTGGCCCTGGCGTACGGCCGTTGCGGGGTCGGCACCCCAACCGGAAAAGTCACACCGTTTACGCGCCGTGATTGAAGCCACGGTGATGACCACGGCGGGGCTCGTTCTGCATTTCAAGTTCGGCAAGGTCTGGATACCCGGCGTGGTCTGGACGCTCGCGGCACTGACCTTGCTGGGCGGACTTTGCATCCCTGCGCTGTATCGGCGCATTCATAACGGGGCCTTGTGGTTGGGGAAAACGACGGCCCTCGGTGTGACCTGGCTGCTCCTGGTGCCATTTTTTTATCTGTGCTTTCCGCTGGCACGCCTAATTCTGATTCTCAATCGCAAGGATCCACTTCATCGCACACTTGAGCCAGGGCGGACCAGTTACTGGACCGCGCACGAGAACGTGGCGAGCCTAGAGCGATATCGGCGCCAGTTCTGAGCCGCATCACATGAACATTCTGGGCATCAGTGCATTTTACCATGATTCCGCGGCCGCGCTCGTGCGCGACGGGCACATCGTGGCCGCCGCGCAGGAGGAACGCTTTTCCCGCAAGAAGCACGACGAACGCTTTCCGATCAACGCGGTGCGGTACTGCATGGCCGAGGGCGGGCTCGGAGCCAGCGATCTGGATGCCGTCGCCTTTTACGACAAGCCGGTCTCGAAGTTCGGTCGGATTCTGGAAACACACTTCAGCGTGGCGCCGCGCGGGCTACAGTCGTTCATGATGGCGATTCCGGTCTGGCTTCGGGAAAAACTGTGGATTCCGATG
>JAQCIA010000372.1 GCA_027620105.1 Verrucomicrobiota bacterium
CCGGTCGAACTCCCCCCCCGCTACTACGAGAGCGGCTGTGACGAACTCGTCGTCTACGACATCACCGCCTCCGCCGAGGGCCGGCCCATCGACATCGACATGGTTCGTGCGGTGGCCCGCGCCATCCGTATCCCCTTCTCCGTCGGCGGCGGCATCGCGAACCTCGCCGACATGTCGCGCGTGCTCCTCGCGGGTGCCGAAAAGATCTCCGTGAACTCGCTGGCGGTGCGCAATCCGCAGATCATTGCCGATGGTGCCAAAGCCTTCGGCGCACAGTGTATCGTCCTCGGCATGGACCCCGTAGCCGTCGACAAACCGGAAACCTGTCCCAGCGGTTACGAAATCACCGTGCGCGGTTTTCGCGAACACACCGGTATTGATGCGCTCGCTTGGGCGCGCCGGGCCGCCGACCTTGGCGCGGGTGAAATCGTGGTGAATTCCGTGGACGCGGATGGCACCCGGCAAGGCTACGCCCTGCCCCTGACGCGCATGATTGCCGAAGCCGTGAACGTCCCGGTTGTCGCGTCCGGCGGCGCCGGCACGCCGCAACACCTGGTTGACGTATTCGAGCAGGCCGGCGCCGATGCAGCCATCATCGCCGGCATGGTCCACACCGGCGACTACACAATTCCCCAGATCAAGGACGCCCTCATCCGCGCCGGCATCCCGATCCGCCAGATATGGTAACGCACCATTCGCCCCGCGACTCCACCATCCTGGGAGCCTATCGGACTCGCACCGCAAGCAGACGCCCCACTTCTTCGGCGGTCGCACGTAGCCGCCTCCTTGCGCCTGCCATCAATGCTTCCTCCAACAGTTCACCCGCAGTCGTCCCGAATACCGCATCGATCCCCACACCATGAACGCGCGCCACGCGATCACCGAGCGAACCGCAGATCGCGATCACCGGCAACCCGAGCGACTTCGCCACACGCGCAACGCCCACCGGTGCCTTCCCGTAAACCGTCTGCCCGTCCATTCTACCTTCACCCGTGATCACAAGGTCGCAATGCCGCAAACGCTCTTTCAAGCGCACGCAATCAATCACGATCTCTACGCCCGGACGCAGTTGCCCACCCACGAACGCCCGCAGCCCGCCCCCCAAACCGCCGGCCGCACCACTGCCGCGCAAATTCAATATCCGTATCCCCAGGTCACGCTGAATCACGGCCGCCAACTGCCGCAGGTTCGCATCCAACTGCCGCACCATCGCCGGCGTTGCGCCTTTCTGTGGCCCGTACACATGCGCGGCACCGCGCGCTCCACATAAAGCATTCGTCACGTCGCAGGCCACCTCCACGCTGACGCGCTTGAGTCGCGGATCAATCCCGCGCATGTCGATGCGCGCCAACCGTCCCAGCGCTCCGCCGCCTTCCGGCAATTCGCGTCCCGCGGCATCCAAAAAGCGTACGCCGAGTGCCCGCGCCATACCGGTACCGCCGTCATTGGTCGCGCTGCCGCCAATGCCAATCAGCACGCGCTGCACACCCCGATCCAGCGCCGCACGGATCATGTCACCCGTTCCAGCCGTCGAGGTCTTCAGCGGATTCCGTTCATGCGGCGCGAGCAAGAGCAGCCCGCTGGCGGCCGCCATTTCAATGATCGCCGTGCGCCCGTCACCGGTCATCCCATAAACCACCCGAATCGAACGCCCCAGCGGATCGCGCGCCCGGCAACGCAATCGGCTGCCATCGGTCGCAGCCACCAGCGCGTCGACAGTCCCCTCGCCGCCATCAGCCATGGGGATCAGTACGAATTGCGCGCGCGGCAGCGCCTTCCGCAATCCGCCTGCCATGCAGGCCGCCGCTGCCGGCGCCGTGAGCGTCCCCTTGAAAGAATCCGGTGCAATGGCAATCGTGAGTGCGCGCCGCTTCATGCTCACGAGCCTACCAAGTATTTCACGAGTAACTCGTGAAATATTCGCCCGCCGGGCCGCCGCGCGGAAGTGGCTGTACCGGTGCCGCACCGTGTGCGGCAATCGTTTAGAAGCGGCCCTACCGCACCCCATCGATCCTTTGACAGAGCCGCACCGGCATCGCTACCATGCGCCCCTTGTCTACGTCATTCCCACAACCATCACCGCGGGTCATTGATATCGGCTGGCTTGGCCGCGAGCCCCTGCCGGCCATCGCAGAGCCTCCACGCCTGGCAATCCACACCACCGACATTCGCGACACCGCCCGACTGCGCGACATCCTGCGCGGTGCCGATGCCATCATTCACCTCGCCGCGGTGGCAAATGATCAGAGCTTTGACATGAACCCCACACAGGGCCGGGCCATCAACCTGGACACGCTGGCGCCACTGCTCACGGTCGCGGAGCATGGCGACGTGGGTCGCTTCAGCTATGCGAGTTCCTCCGCCGTCTACTACAGCCAACGCCAGACCGAAAAACTCCTGGCATCATGAATCCGCCCTCGCTTCCGCAAACGCGCATCGGCATCGATCTCGACAACACGCTGATTCGCTATGACGCCGCCTTTCACGCCTGCGCCCGCCAGTTGAAGTGGATTACGCCGGATGTTGCGCCGACGAAGCAGGCCATCCGCGACCACTTACGCACCCTTCCCGACGGCGAGCACCGCTGGACGGAACTCCAATCCCGCGTCTACGGCCCGCAAATTCTGAGCGCCGATCTCGCACCCGGGGCCGACCGCTTTCTGCGTCTTTGTCACGTCAACCGCATCCCTGTGGTAATCGTCAGTCACAAGTCCCGTCGCGCGGCCTTTGATCCCTCCATCGAT
>JAQCIA010000373.1 GCA_027620105.1 Verrucomicrobiota bacterium
GTGCCGGTGTGGGGAAGGTCCACATGGTGGATGGGCGCATGCCACACTCATTATTGCTGGAGATTTTCACCCCAGATGGGGTGGGGACGGAGATCATAGCGAATGAAGAAAAGTGAAGAGATTGCCACGCGGTACGGTCGATTCGTGATGCCCACCTATGCACAGCACACGGCGCTGGTGAAGGGCAAAGGCACACGCGTGTGGGATGCGGACGGCATGGTGTATCTGGATTTTGCGAGCGGCATATCCGTGGTGAACGTCGGGCATTGCCATCCCCGGGTGGTGGAGGCGATTCAGCGCCAGGCTGGCGAGTTGATGCACTCCTCGAACCTGTTTTTCAATGACAACCAGGCCAAGTTGGCGGAACGGCTTTCGCGGCTGGCATTGGAAGGTAAATGTTTTTTTGGGAATTCGGGCGCGGAAGCGAACGAGGGCCTGATCAAGCTGGCGCGGCTGTGGGGCCATGAACAGGGCCGATACGAGATCATCACCATGACCAACTCGTTTCACGGCCGGACGCTGGCGACGGCGGCGGCAACGGGGCAGATCAAGGTGCAGAAAGGATTTGATCCGATGCCCGAGGGCTTTTCCTTCGCGGAGTTCAACAACCTGGAATCGGTGGCGATGCAGGTGGGCGAACGCACCGTGGCGATCATGCTGGAGGCCGTCCAAGGTGAGGGCGGCGTGGTCGTGGCGGACGAGGCTTTCATGAAGGGCATTCGCGCGCTCTGTGACGAAAAGGGCCTGCTGATGCTCTGCGACGAAGTGCAGTGCGGGATGGGGCGTACGGGGCATTGGTTCGGATTCGAAGCATCCGGCGTGCAACCGGATGCCTGCTCCATGGCCAAGGGCTTGGGCAGCGGATTTCCGATCGGTGCGGTGGTCAGCACGCCTAAGCTGTCTGACGTGTTCCAGCCGGGGACGCATGCCAGTACGTTTGGCGGTTCGCCGCTGGCCTGCGCCGCGGCGCTCGCGACGCTGGACGTGATCGAGGAGGAAGATTTGGTGCGTCGGGCTGGCGTTGTGGGCAAAGTGCTTCGGGCGCGACTCGCGGAACTCGTTTCCAAGTACGAACATGTCACGGCTGTGCGCGGCGCAGGCATGATGTTGGGGCTGGTGCTGGATCAGGAGTCCAAGCCGCTGACGGGACTGCTCGCCGACAAGGGGCTGCTCACGCTGGCCACGGCGAACAACGTGGTGCGTCTGCTGCCGCCACTGAACGTCAAGGATGGCGAAATTGACGAAGCATTCGACATTCTGGATGAGGCGCTGGATGAGTGGCACGGCGGCAAGGATGTCCTGAGCGCCACGGCCTGAGCAAACGGGTGGGCCGAGCGGAGACGCGCGACGATGAATATTCACGAACTCAAGGGGCGCAAGGTCGGTGTTTGTGTTTCGGGCGGGTTGGACAGTAAGACCGTCGCACGCAAGCTCAAGGACCTGGGGCTGGATGTGTTGTGTTTCTCCGCGGATCTGGCGCAGCCAGACGAGTCGGATATTCAGAATGTCGCCACGCGGATGGCAGCATGCGGCGTTGAGACGGTGATCGTGGATCTCAAGGCGGCGATGGCCGATGCATGCTTTGACATGATTCGCGCGCAGGCGCAGTACGACGGCGGGTACTGGAATTCGACAGGGCTGGCGCGAGCCGTGACGGTGCGGGGGCTGCTGGCAGAAATGCGGCGACGCGGTTGCACGGTGCTGGCGCACGGCGCCACCGGACGTGGCAACGATCAGGTGCGTTTCGAGCGGTATACGAACGTGCTGGCACCGGAGATGAAGGTCTACGCGCCCTGGCGCGATGCGGAACTGCTGGCCGAGTTTCCCGGCCGCAAGGAGATGGCGGCCTACCTGACCAGCAAGGGGATTGAAGCTTTTGTCGGTGCCAGCAAGCGCTACTCGACCGATGCCAACCTGGCGGGGCTTTCCTATGAAGCCGAGGATCTGGAAAGCGTCGAAACACCTTGCAACATTGTGACACCGCAGATGGGCGTGTGGCCGCAGCAGGCACCCGACAGGATGGAGAACATCACCATCGCGTTTGCAAGAGGGCGCGCGGTGTCGATCAACGGGAAACCGGTGACGCCGCTGGAGGCGATGGAGACGGCGAATTTGATCGCGGGACGCAATGGTGTGGGCATTCGCAATGCGCTCGAGAATCGCGTGATCGGAACGAAGAGTCGTGGGGTGTATGAGGCGCCGGGCATGGAAGTGCTGGGTTTCGCGCTGCTGCAGGTCTACCAGGCGGTGTTGAATCGTTCCGCGACGGAACTGTTGCGGCAGATGTCGGCAATCGTGGCGCGCGACACTTATGACGGGCGCTATTATGAACCGGCCAAGCGCGCGGCCATGGCGGCGATCGATTCGCTCGCGGATCCGGCCAGCGGGACGATCACGTTGGGGCTGTACAAGGGCAACATGCACTTCCAAAGCCTGACGGGCGTGAAGGCGTCGCTGTACAACATGGCGGACTCTTCGATGGAGGCCAGCGAGGGACTGAATCCGCGGAGTTCACAGGGATTTGTCGAGGTGCAGGCCGTTGAGGCGCGAGCCATGGCGCGTGCCGGGCAGATTTCTGGCTAGTGTGGCTGAGGCCGCGCGCCAGCTCCTCACCGTCGGGCAGCACCGGACATGCTTATTCGCGATGCCCCGTCCGGTGTTAACCCAAGTTTCGCACTTTCCGTCATAACTCGTTGAAGATCAACGCCCCGGTTTTTGCGGCACTACAAAGT
>JAQCIA010000374.1 GCA_027620105.1 Verrucomicrobiota bacterium
ACCAATGCAGCATGAGCTGCATGCGCTGAGCCAGGTCTACGCTATCCGCAGCCTGAAGCTGGATTGCGATGTTCGCCCCGGTTTTCGTCGTGACGGGGTCGGCGGGGGTGAAGGTGATCACCGACGTGACCACTGCGCCCCCGATGATGTAGGTGTTCTCTTCGTGGGTGACGGCCACCACCTCGGGGCAGGCACCGTTGTAGCAACCGCAAACGCCAGAAGTCATCGTATCCTGTTCCCGATCGGACTCATTCTCCGACATCAGCCCGATCGATATTGTCTCGCCGCGGGAGACTACTGTCGTCATGGCCCTCGGCCCGCAAGAAGGACCGGGCGTCAGCGTCAAGGAGACGAAGCCGCTGACGCCCGGGGTGCGAAATTTTTACAGAGCGTTGACGCCGACCACGACCACATCGCAGGTCAGCCCCGCGTCACAGTCCACAACCGCTTCCGTTGTCGTTGCAGAGATGATCTGCGCGGCCTTTACGACCTCCTGGGTTGATCCAGCCGTGGTGCGATACGAGATCACAATCGAAGGCACGCTGTCATACGCCCCACCCGCGAACGTCAGGACTTGCGTGTTCGTAGCAGCCGGGAAGAAGTCCAGCAGCAGCTCCGTGGAGCTATACCCGCGCACCACGCTATTCGCGCCGAGGCGCATATCAACGCTCGCCCGGACAGACGTTGAATCCGTCAACGTCAGGTCCGCGCCGGTCACGTCCGCGAAGTCGATGGAATCATCGTCAATCGTGTCGTCGGCAATCGCCTCGCCGTCGATCTTGCTTGACGCGTTATCCCATCGAGTCGTCACGCCGCCACCGATCACCGTCACAGACCCACTCAGGGTTGTTGCGCCAGACGCCGAAAGCGTCGTGAACGCCCCAGGGCCGGTTTCCAGTGCAGCCGTGTCGATCAGGCCAGAACCGTTGTCCCAGCGGACGTCCTCAACAGTCACGCTCTCGCGGACCCTGAGTTCCTGAATCTGGTTGGCGTTGTCCACGCCGCGCTGGATATCGCTGATCTTCGGCAGCGCGAGGTAGTCCGTTTCGGCATGCACCGAGCAGACCCCGAGTACTGCGAGAACCGCACTCAAACACAAAAATCGTTTCATGAATCTGCTCCCCAAGGAACTTGGGGCCCCCGGTCTCCCGGAGGCCCCGCGCCCTAATTATTGTGCGTTACCAAGAACGAACGGCAGAAACACGGTGAACACGCCGTTGGAGGCATCTCCCCCGAGGGTCAGTGCGATCGTGTCCTCACTCGTGGTGATGGCAGGACCTGCGTCCACGTCGATCACGCCGGCCGTGCCGAGCCCAGTGCCCGAGTACAGCGTCACGCCGCCCACTGCCAGCGAGTTCGTCAGATACGTCGGCGACGTAGCCGTGCCCACCTCAATGACAGCATCTTCTTCGAAGATGGTGCCATCCGGGACCGTCCAAGTCACCACGTCTGACGCTCCCGCAGCCGTGACGGTCGTAGTCCCCAGGTCAACCGTCAGGATATAGATACCCCGACGATCCGTACCCGTTGGCCACACCGACTGATCCTTGACCACCGTAGTCGAGCCTTCGGCCCGCTCCGACATCAAGGTAACTACAATCTCTTGGTTGCGGTTCGTTATCGTCACGCCGAACGCCCCGCCCGCCACCAACATTGCCGCGAATACTGCGGCCGTTTTTGCGATCTTCATCTTCATATTCCTTTCAAATTGTGGGCCCCGGGGTTACTGGCCCCAGGGCCCTGTGAGTTAGCTCACCGTGACGGTCACAATGGCCGGATCGTTCAACTCGGTCTCCGCGGCCGGAGCGTTGGCCGCCCCAGACGCCCACACGAACGTGTACGTCGGCGCTGACGCATCCTCCGCAATCTGCGCGACGAAGTCATCCCCGTCGTCAGTGTTGATGGAGACTGCAGCTCCGATACCCCCGGGCAGCAACTCCGCCAACGTCAGCGTGATGCGCCGATTCGTTACATCGAAGTCAGCAGCCACCGGGACCGTGGCCATGGCCACCGCACCCGAACCGACGTCCGAACGCAGCTGCACTTGGCAGACCGTCTTCAGCGCCTGTGCGCACCGACGATATGCGAAGACTGTGCAGTCATGCGCGAAGAGTAACGGCTTGGGGAACAACTGGAACCGGCCGTAGAAGTAACCGGACTGACCCAGTTGGTTACCCGCGTTGTCCGGAATGTTGATCCACTTCCAGTCGCCTGTCAGACCAGGGGCAGGACCGAAGGTCATACCCGAACCCAGATTCTCGATGCTGGGTACGAACAGGTTCTGCAGCACGTCGTTCATGAAGATCACGCCGATACCGATTTCAGCGCGATAATAAGCCGGATTCGGCTCAGGAACGTTACCGATGGTGGCCGCCCGGCCTGCCCGCAGGGGCAGAACGCGCGTGGCGATCATCTGTCCGGTCTGGTCGTCCCCAGTATTGGTGCCCGCACCGATCTTCAGGGGGCGGAAGCGCATCTGGCGCGCGTCGTGAATCAACGCGAAGCCGCGATACTTCTTCATCCCCATGTTGTACCCTTCGATCAGGGCCGCAGGCATGGAATAGTGCCAATCCTCACGCAGGTTCGGATCCGCCTTGATCATGCGCTCGAAGTCCAGGAAGTCCAGCATCAGGCCGAAGACCGGCATGCCGCTTTCCACGGAGAGCGCCGCCTCACCGGCCCGGTCGGCCAGGTTCGTGCGGATATAGTCAAGGAATTCCCAATTCAGC
>JAQCIA010000375.1 GCA_027620105.1 Verrucomicrobiota bacterium
CCGGCACCCTGCTCAAAACGTCGACCGGAAAAAATCGCCGGCTTGCCATGCGGGATGCGTTTGTGGCCGGACAGCTCGCGGTGGTCGACGCCTGGTAGAATTGGTAGGCGCCCCGCTCAGCTACGCCTTGCGATCGGGTGGCGGTTCCTGTGTTTCCGGCGAATCCCGATAGCCTTCCCGATGCGTGAGAATCAGCTCCCACTGCTTGGCGTACTTCAAGAACGCACCAAATGACGCGATCGACGCGATGATCAGGCCATGCGTCCCATCCAGAAACCCGCCGCGCAGAATGTAGCCTTTGATGAACCGGAAAAAGGGATGAAGAATCAGATTCGCGCGGTGAAAACGTCCACCTTGCGCATAGCGCTGCTGGGCCGTGATCGTGGAATAGCGGTTGAGCCGGTTGAGGTGATCGACCACATCATCATAGGTGTAGTGCCAGATGGGATGCTTGAGGCGCTTCACGGGACCATGCACCACCACCCGATCGTGCGGTTCCTCACCTTCCGTCCGCCCAAACTCTTTATTGAACAGACGCAATTTGACGTCCGGGTACCACTCACCGTGGCGAATCCACTTTCCCAAGTAGTACACCTGGCGCGGAAACTCGTAACCAAGATACTCCCCCGTGCCTTCCGTGAACCCCGCGATGATTTCGTCGCGCAACGCGGGCGACATTTCCTCATCGGCATCCATGAACAGCAGCCACTTGTGCTTCGCAAGGTCACGCACCGTGTTGCGCTGGCCCACGTAGCCAAGCCACTGCTGCTGGTACACGCGATCCGTGAATTCCTTGGCAACATCGACGGTTTTGTCCGTGCTGAAACTATCCAGGACCACGATTTCGGTGCACCAGCGGATGCTTTCCAGACAGCGCCTGAGTTTGTGCTCCTGATTGTAGACGATGACACAGGCCGAGATTTGTTCGCGCATCATGCTGCTTCCGCCAACGGCTAGGGGATCTTACGACTGAAGGCCGTGGCTTCGGCACCGGCTACGGCGCGGGCGGCACCAGCTTCGGCAAGGCCGGCCTGAGCGAGCAGCCCCGCAGGTTGCGCCGATGCGTCCTGCAGGGCACCGAAATGATAAACCCGCACAACGAACCCATAAAACTGCTCGGCCCGGGTTCCCGTCGGAGCCTGCGCCGCCGGCACCACATAACTGGCCGTCACCGTTTTCATCTCACCCTGCTGCCAGGGATCCGACACCCGCAAATCCTGATTCTCACCCTTGGCCCGTGTCTGCGTGATCGCGCCTGTGCGCCGGTCCCGATCAAAGAAAATCACATCCACGCGCACCGCTTCGGCATCCGGGGCATGGACCGGGTCCGCCGGCGCGAGATGCACCGTCACCATGCGCATTTCACGTACGCCTGAGGATTCCGGAAATTTCATCTGGTCGGCAGACAGCACGCGAATGCGCCCGCCGAACTTCGGCTCCACCACCTTGCGTGCCTGCAGCAACCGTGCGAGGCGGTCGCGGGCCATGGCCAGGCGCGTTTCGTCACTGCCAATGCGGATCACTTCCCGCCACTGCGCCATGGCGGGCTCCAGCATGCCGCGATCTTCATACAACCAAGCACGCTCCACGTAGGCCTCGGCATAGTTTGGGG
Source organism: Verrucomicrobiota bacterium (assembly GCA_027620105.1). GTDB lineage: Bacteria > Verrucomicrobiota > Kiritimatiellia > UBA8416 > JAIOPI01 > JAIOPI01. The sequence continues at coordinate 1,613 of JAQCIA010000375.1, forward strand.
CAAGGTGCAGAACACTGCTGAGCAACACATCCGCTTCACGCAATCGCTTGCTGGTCACCAGCACGTGCGCCTCCATCATCATCCCGCGCACCTTGTCATCCACCACGGCCTGCGCCAACGCGTATGGATCCGGTTGCTCAACGGGCGTCGTCGGGAGTGGTTCCGCGCGCGGTGGTTCGGCGGCAGTCAATCCGATGGCGCCGGCATCAACAGGCGCGGCAAGCTCAGCCTGGATGGACACCACGGCATCATCCGCCTCCGCCACGCCTGCGCTTGGTGCCGCGTCACGCACGTCAACCTGAGCCCGGGGTTCGGCCGTCTTCGGTGGCATCACCGGGATCTTCACAATCACCGGCTCCACGGGAATCTGACGACGTGCGGCGGCCCGCTGACTATCCTCCACCCCGCGCCACACGAGAATGAATGCCAACACGGCGGCCAGCGCCAGCAGCATGCCGCGGCGGCGGCGGGCGACGTTCATTGGATAATCAAACACGGCCCGGACTTCGGCTTCCACGACGGCCTGCACCAGGAAGCGGGTGTGCCCCAGTTCGACCGTGTCGCCATGCTTGAGGTTTGATTGGCGTACACTGTGGTTGTTGACCAGCAGTTTCCCCATGGAGCCGAGGTCGCGAATATGCAATCCATGGCCGTTCTGTTCCAGCACAGCGTGCGCCGACGCCACCTCAGGATCGCTCAAGCATAGATCACAGTCTGAACCACGACCGATGGTCATGGATTCAGACGGCACCGTGACGTGCTGCCCACGTCGGTCGCCGTTTAAGATGGCCAATCGATAAATCATGCTGCTTACACCAGCAGAATCGACCACCAGTGGTGTATCAACTATAACCTGCCGGCGAGATAATGGGAACTTCCGATTCCCGATCAGAAAAGTCGAAAAGTGGCAGTAAAACGACACAATGAGGGGCTGCCGCGTGAACAATCGCCGCCACAGCCCCCTGCGCGCGCGCAAGCCGTGCCGCTACTGCCGACCCTTGACCAGGGCTTCGACGACCTGCGGATCGGCCAGCGTGGTGGTGTCGCCGATCTGGTCGACCTGATTCTCCGCGATTTTTCGCAGAATGCGGCGCATGATCTTGCCAGACCGCGTCT
>JAQCIA010000376.1 GCA_027620105.1 Verrucomicrobiota bacterium
GGCCAGCAGCAGAATCTTGACCCGCCACGACGTCACCCCTAGCCCACCCATCACGATCGTCAGAATGCCCCCCAGCACAAATCCGCCCGGCCAGCCGGCGTGCAGAATGTTCAACCATTTGGTCTTATCCTTACTGAAAATCGTCGCCACCACCGGGTTGATGTAGGCCTCAACCGTGCCGTTGGCCAAGGCCACGATGAACATGCCCCAGTAGAGTTGGTCATAACTCTTGGCCGTGATCGTGATCACGATCGATAGCACGTGGCAGACAAAGCCGAAAATCATCGCCGCCTTGTAGCCGATCTTGTCGATGATCAGACCGAAAACCACGATGCTGATCGCAAAGGGCCAGAGTCCCACGCCGAAAATCTCTCCCTTTTGCGTCTCGGTCAGGTTGAACTCGGTCGCCCAGTCGCCGATGATCATAGCCCGGATGATGAAGCCGAATGCTGCCGCGATCAGCGCGATAAAGCAGCCCCAGAACAATACTTGGTCATCCCTTGTTTTCAGGCTCATTCCGATTCTCCCCTCGCTTTAACCAAGCCCACCCCAAACACCGGCGTTGCCAGCGTGACGCACTATAGAGCCGGCCCCGCGGCACTGTCCAGCGCCTCCTTCTAAACTCACAGGCCACCGAACGCCCCCTATGGCCGGCTTTCTAACGCCCGTCGGCCAAACGTAGCCTGCGCCGCCATTTCGCCTTGGCACACCCGCCTGCACATCCTCCCTTGTAACTTCCGCCACGTGTCCAGAAGGAGGCCGCTGTGCCCACTGCCTGTAGATTCGTTCTGCTTGGCACTGTCTTGCTTGGTTGTCACGCCCAGGCTGGCGCGACCTTCACCCTAGTCACCAGAACGGAAGGCGCGCGCCTCCCCGCAACCTTCGCCGGGTCTCCACCACCATCAGCCTGGAGGAGGATCACATGCGCATCGAAACCTCCAGCGACACGTCGGACGTGATGAACGTTACGGGCTTCCTGCTCACGCGCGACGGAGGCAAAACCATGCACATGGTCACCCCCGATACGCGCGCCTGCATGCGCGGGAACACGGAGCAACATCCGGCCGCCAGATTGGCCGGCATGACGCACGGTGTGCTGAACGTGACATTCACGAACGCAACCGCGGAAACCCTCGCCGCGGAAATAGGGCCCTTGTTGATCAATAACTCTACGACCCACCACCGCTTCCGCACGTACTACCAAACGGAGATGAACATGTTCGGCCAGGTTGCCAGCAACTCTGTCCTCACGCTGGAAGACGTCTGGTGGACCAGCAACGTCACAGGGTCCGCCCTGAGTCACTGGATACGCATGCAAATTCCAGCCGTCGGTCACGCACCCTTGGACGCGCTTATCCGCGCGCAGCAGGAACAAATCCAAGGGCTTCCGCTGAAGCGGATCGTGGTCTCCACGCAAACTGGCGCCAACGGCCATGTGCAAGTGAGCACAACGACAACCGAAGTCACTGCGGTCCACGAAGGAACCTTGGGCGCAGCAACTTTCGAAATCCCGCCGGACTATCAGTTCATCGAACCCCCGCCCGCACTGCCCGATCTGGCGTCGGACTCCGCACCTCAGCCCTGACGCATCAGCCCCTTTTCCAATCCATCCAAACGCGGCAGCAAGTCCGTGTAGGCCGCGTGCGCCGCCGCATCCGGGTCCACCGCCTTGCGGAACGCGGTGGCTTTGAGCAGTGCGCCTGCGAAGGGGACAAAGGCCTTGCGCTGGTAACATTGCCAGCCATGCAGTGCCCGGTATGCGGCACCCAGCGATGCCGAATCCGCCTGCACCGCCACATAGACCGGCGCACCAAACACGTCCGCCACCACACGTAGAATGGCATTCTCCACCGACGCGCCGCCCGTTGCAATCAGTCGCGTCGGCTTCAGTCCCACGTTTTCCCCATGCAACCGCATCGTCAGAAACTGATTCTCAAGTACTGCGCGCACATCTTCCGCGGCCGTGAACCGCTCCGTCGGTTGCCCCGCCGCATCAAAGCGAAAGTCACCCGTCCGTGTGATCGGCGGCGTGATCTCCGGTTCGCGCACGTAAATGCCCATGCGCCCATTGTTGCCTGGAGGCGTCTGCGCCAGCAGCTGCACAAACGCCGGCCATTTCCCGCCCGCCACCGCGTCTCGCACCTGCTCACGTGTGAGCGATCCGTTCTTGCGGCAAATCATCGCCATGTAGCCATCCGGATCCACCGGATTCGCAAAGATGTGCCCCTCCGTGGCCGAGGGCTTCGGTTCCGCCAAGGCCCCGAACAGCGTATCGCTCGTCCCCAGACTGATGGCCAGATCCCCCGACTTGGCCACCCGCAATCCCGCCAGACTGCACGGGTTATCCCCGGAAAATGCCACCACGCGACAGTCCGCTCGAAAGCCGTAGCGCGTCACATAATAGGCATGCAGCGCACCCACATCTGTGTGCGAAGGCACGATGTTTCCAAGCTTGTCCGCGAGATCCGGCGCCGGTGCATCCAGTGCTTCACGCAGCCAGTCCTTCCGGCGGATATCCATCAAGTTCATGCCGGAACCGTCGCTGGCATCAATGGGCGCCACCTTGCCGACCAGCATCGACGCCACGAACGAACTCACCAGCGCAATATGCGCCGTCGCCGCGTACGCATCCGGATCGGTCCGAAAAATCTTGGCGATCTGGTTCCCCGTAAAGCGCGCGAAAGCCCCCTACCCATTCAGTTCGGCAACGCGTTGCGCCCCACCCA
>JAQCIA010000377.1 GCA_027620105.1 Verrucomicrobiota bacterium
GTGGCCTCCCTTCCGTTGATGGGAGGAAGGCTACGATCAAAACCGCCGTATTGCAACACTATTAGGGAAGCGTTCTACTAGGGACAAGGGAACGGGAGACTGCGATGAACGTCAAGCAGGAACATGAAATCAATGAAGTGTGCCTGTTTGTGCGGGCTTTATGCATTCGCGACTTTATCGATCTGGATTTGCCGCGGGAGTGCGAGAACGTTGCGAAGCTCACTCTCGACAAAGGCGAGAAGCTCCTTTGGCGTGGGGTCCGGTCGTCCGCGGTAGCGTGCCGCAGTCCTGGCAAGCCCGGCCATCTGCTTTAACAATTGCCCAAACTTCAGCCCCATCATCATGCTATTGTCCCGAAATGCCCTTGGTGCCCATCCAACTGAAGAACCTTACCGTCGACGAATTCAGCGCGTCCCTCGCGCCGCTGGGCGTTTCGTCCTACGCCGCGCGCCGTGTCCACATGGCGGCCCTGCAACAGGACGCCCTGCCCGACACCATCGACCGCGTCTCCCGGCACATGCTCACCACCGCGCGGGAAGCCACGGTTCTCCCGCACCTGGAACAACTCGAGAAAATCGTTTCGCCCGTCGACGGCTTCGCCAAGTACCTCTTTCGCGGCGCGGGTCCCGAGCCCTTCGAGGCTGTGCGCATTCCGCTCCTCCATCGCCCGGCGAACCCCAAGTACGTGGTCTGCGTGAGTTCGCAGGTTGGTTGCGCCATGCGCTGCGCTTTCTGCGCCACCGGACGCCTCGGCTTCCGCCGCAATCTCGCCGCCTGGGAAATCGTCGATCAGGTGATTAAAATCCGCGCCGACTCGCCCCACCCCATCGGTGGTGTGGTCTTCATGGGCATGGGTGAGCCCATGCTGAATTACGATGCGGTCATGCAGGCTGCGCGCATCATGTCAGAGCCCTGCGGCCTGGCCATCGCCGGCAAGGCCATCTCCATCTCCACCGTCGGCATCATTCCGGGCATCCGCCGCTTCACCGCCGAACGGCGTCCCTATCGGCTGGTCGTCTCGCTCACCTCCGCCGACCCGCGCCAGCGCGTCTCGCTGCTGCCCATCGAAGCCGCCTATCCGACCCCCGATGTGATCGCCGCCCTGCGCGACTATCACACCGCGACCCGCCGCCGCGTCATGCTCGCCTGGGTGATGATGGCGGGCGTCAACACCAGCCCGCGGGATGCCGAACAACTCGCCGCACTGACGCGCGGCCTGCCAATTCAGTTGGACCTGATCGACGTGAACGACCCGACCGGCCGCTTCCACCCACCCGCAACCGCCGAGCGCGACGCATTTCGCGATGCGCTGCGCACCCACCTCGGCATGCCCGTCGTGCGCCGCTACAGCGGTGGCCGCGACATCCACGCCGCCTGCGGCATGCTGGCCGGCAACCGCGCCGCTTCAGTCGCCACGGCACAGTGACGACCATCGGTGGAACACGCCCAGCGCCGCAGCGCGCAAGGCGGCGAGCCGCCCCGGTGCCTCCGCCAACAGCGCCGCTGGGGTTGTCCCCCCGCGCCGCACATCATCCGGAAACGCCGCCGCCATGGCGGACAATTGCGCCAGCGTGATTTCGAGATGGCACAGGAGTCCGTAACACCGCGCCTGCCAGATAAAGCCCTGCACCGGGGTTTGTGCCGAAGCGCCAAAGGGCGTCGCCCCCGGCGGCAGATCATAGCGGTCCCCGTGCCAGTGCAGTGGTGTGATCGGATTCGGCAGAGGCCCGAGCACCGGGTCCACGGCCAATGTTGCTGCCAGCGTCACGGGCTTCCACCCCAGCTCAAACGCGGCACCCGGCGTGACCGTCGCACCCAACGCCTCGGCCAGCAACTGGCTCCCCAGGCAAATCCCCAACACGGGGAAATGCGCGTCCAGCGCTTGCCGCACGAGGACCTTCTCTGCCCGCAGAAAAGGAAAGCGCGCCTCTTCGTATACGCTCTGCGGCCCGCCCATGATCACCAGGCCGTGAAAGCCATCCAGCCTCTCTGGCACAGGCTGCCCCAGGTCCGCCCGCACGCAGATCATCGCCACACCCGCCTGCGCGAGGGCCTCCCCAAGCAGCCCCGGATGCTCAGGCTCCGCGTGCTGAAGCACAAGTATGCGACGTGACATCCTGTTTCTGCCCAACCTAGCCTAACGGACGGCGCCGCCGCACCGTTCAGGCGCTGGTTGGCCCTCCTAGCTTCTCGAGTTCCTTCCTAATCGCATCATACAAGTCGCTCGCCCAAGGTGGCAACGATGGCATCGTCTCGGGCAAGCCCCGAGTTCGGAAGTCAACCGGAGCCAATATGATCGAAACGTTATTGATGCCGGTCTCGGCGACAAGGATGAACAGATCCTCCGCGGCCTCGTCACCCATGGCGAGGCAGCCGATCGAGCATGCCTTGCCGTGGATCATGATGTCCGTTCCGAGTTCTGTTCGGCCGTCTTGTTTGCCCCGCACCCGATCTTGCTCGTTCGGATAGTTCACGCGGAGCGCCAGATGATAGAGGCTATTCGGGTTAAGGGATTCCACCCCGTAGAGACCCTCCGGCACCTGCATGTCGCCTGCCTTCAACTTCGGACCCAGCACACCGCTCATGCCAAGAATGGGGTAGTCGCGCAAGTGGGCCCACGTGCCGTCGATTCCAGAAACCCACACCTGAAGCATCCGGTCGGCCTTCAGGCCGACGAGGGCTACACGTCGTGGAGGATACGCGACCTTT
>JAQCIA010000378.1 GCA_027620105.1 Verrucomicrobiota bacterium
TTACCCCCCAGCAGGATCACCACGACATCGGGGCGCTCGTCGAGCACATCGCCCTGCAGGCGCTTGAGCGCCCCTGCGCTTGTATCGCCGCCGATCCCCCGGTTCACCACCTGCACCCTCCCCGGCCCCTTAGCGGCGTCACACATGGCTTCAAGGACGAAGGACCATTTCAGGTAGCCGGCCAGATTGGGCTGGCCGGTGATGCTGTCACCAAGGCAGACGATTTTCATGCGTGTCTCCGTAATTACCCACCCCGCAACCAGAGATTAGGGCGAAAGATTAGGGCGAAAGATTAGGGGGCGATTCGTCTCTCCTCTTGCGCTATTCATCCAGATACCCTCTCAGCCCAGACAGCATAGCCATGACTTCACGCAGGTAACTCTTTATTTTTTCAGTATCTACCAGCGACGCAGGTGCAAGCAGGTCCATGTAAGCGGCAAGCTTGGTTCCGGCGTCCTCTGCAGTGCCAAGAAACTTGCGATGATCAACCTTCGAGAACCGTCCGTTACCCTCCGCGATATTCAATGTCAGGCTTGTCGTCAGTTCATCAATCCTCTTTACATGCCGCGTTCGCGTCTGACCGCTCTGCCATAAAGTATCCATGGCCTCGTGCACCTGCAAGGAGCGTTGATACACTTCGAGCGACTCGTGCAGGAAGTATCTCTCGGAATCTGTGCCATACGCCTCAGGTCGCTCCATGACGCACTTTTCCCAGGAACTGCGCAGTCCGACCTCCATGCGGGCAATCTGCCGAAGCATCTCTTTGGCAGACTGCATTTTCGGCGCATCAACCAAGCCGCGAAAGGAGGCCACATCCAGACACGCCGCGCATTCCAGAACAGAACCCAGCGAGCATTCAATGCTGTAGACCCCCGCATCGGTGGCGCGAAGGCGCGCGGCCTTGGCCAAGTTGGTCACAACGCTTTCAACGGCCCTGTCAAACTGACCATGCACGGCCCAGGAGGATGCCCATGTGGCGAGCAGTCCGTCCGCAAGAGTTGCGAACCTCAATGCAACACCGTAGACATCAAGCTGTTCATGCGGGAAGTAATGCTCCATCCTATCAACCCTAATCTTTCGCCCTAATCTCTTGCCGCAATCTTTCGCCTTAATCTTTCGCCCTAATCTTCCCCCCTAATCGTTCGCCTTAATCGTTTCCCCAGTTACCTCTTCATTTTCGCCCGCCCTCGCGCGGCGGGCCGGTCACTCAAAGCTCACGGTTCCAAAATTCTGGTAGTCGTGAAAATTATCCTTCGTCTTGGGATCCCAGGCCCAGAGGGACGCCGGCGCATTATCGTAGTCGATACGGTAGAAATTGGCCCGCCAGGACTGGCCAGCGGTTGGCGGCGGACACACCCCGTGGAGCAAGGCGAAGGGGATGAAGAATTCCGCGGTCCAACCGGTCACAGTTGCGCCGGGCGCTCGCGGCCCGCCCCGTGCCGAGGTCATGGCCTGGCAACGCCGCGCGCCTTCGTGATGCCAGGGCAACCAGCCGAAAAAGGAACTGTCGCGATTGCTCACCAGGATTGGGAGCTGGGCGCCCAGTGGCGAGATTTCGTACTCGAAGTAGAGGGGATGCCGCTCGTCCGGCCACAGGAACACTTCGATCACGTCCTCCGTGAACAAGTTGCCATTGTCGGGCAACCCGCTGCAGGTGAGCCGGCGATCCTCGCTATCGAAAAGGCAGTACAGGCCTTGCGGTGAATAGGCGGCCTTGAAGCGGGTGGCATAGGCGGCGGTGCCCGTGCCGACCCGCGTCAGGTCGTGCCACTCCGACGCCGCCCACGACGGCTGCTCCACCTGCGCGGTCACCGGATGATCCGCGATTCTTTTGAGGCTCATTTCCATAGTTGATATACGTGACCTTCGGTCACCTCCATCCGTCCGTTGGCGTGCGACCGCTGGCCGGTCGCCACATCGACAACCGGTCCGGTATGGGCGATTTTCGCGTTCCGGAACGCCCAGATCACCGCCGGCTTGTTCTTCCGATCCAGCCACACGGTGTGCGTGCCTCCCTGCGCCAGGCGCAGCCGGTGCATCCGCGGCAACACCGCGTTGTAGAGGTGATTCACGCGCGCATACGCTTCCGCAAGCTCGCCGCCGGGCAAGTGCGTCTTGGCATGTTCCGGTTCGCACCAAGGTAGCGCATCGGCTCCCGGTAACACCCGGTGGCCGGCCAGCCAGAAGTACAACCGCGGATTGATCCGGTCCGCGCTCAGCACCGGGCCATCGCTGAAGAAGTCGGGACTGCAATCCAGCAACGCGAACGCGTCGTCGTTCCGCAACGTATCGGCCCAGAGCCGGCGACGGAACTTGTCCCCCTCGAAGCCGTAAATCGCCACCTGGCTCACGCCGAAGATGGTGACGATCTCGCAGCGCTGCTGGAAGCCGGCGCGTTGCAGCGCGGCCTGGAAACGCCAGATCTCCTCGGCCTGCGGAGCCTTGTCCTTGCCCTGCCAATCCACGCAGGTCGCGCCGAGGTTCTGGTAGGAGTCCCAGAAGATGCCGCCCAGGCCTGTATCCCGCTTCACCTGTAGGAGTTCCTCACGGAGTTGCTTGCCGAATCCGCCCCGCATGCGGCCGCACTGCAGGATCTGATACCCGGCGTCCCAGGGTTCGCCGTTGGCTTCGCGCAGCACCCAGTCCGGATGCTCCTTCCACAACGGCGCGAATTTCGAGCGCTGCATCCCGCACCACTGGAAGACACG
>JAQCIA010000379.1 GCA_027620105.1 Verrucomicrobiota bacterium
CCTTTTTCGCCAGTAGAACGGGAAGTCAGGCTAATTATTTATATAGAACGTCCCCGCTGCGCGTTACGCGCTTTGAAACCGTCCCCAACGCGCCGCGCCGTAAGCCGCTCAACAAGAAAGTTTTAGGCCTTAACTAAACGCCATTCAGGGCTGACCCCCGTCGGCCATCGGCCAAGACGTCCGCGAAACGGGGATCGCGGCGCAATGCCGGCAAGTCTTCGGGCCGATCAACATCGGAGAGCGGCTGGAGCAGGGAAACGCTCAGGCCGCAACGTGCGGCCGCCGCCATCGTCTGGCGTAGCACATCCCCGGTACCCCACGGGATGTGCTCGAACAGCTCGGGGATGACACGGCGCAAGCCGATGAGGGTGTATCCGCCGTCGGTTGCCGGTCCCAGCACGAGATCGTGGGTCCGCAGCGAAGCAAAGGCGGTCTGAATCATGGCCGTATCCAGATCCGGGACATCGGTGCCGATGATCACAACCGATTCCGCTCCAGCATGCAGGGCCGCGCCCACGCAGCGCCGCATGCGTTCGCCCAGATCGCCGGGTCCCTGTGGCACGTAGTGCAGGTCAGCACCGAAGCACTGGCGGAACTGCGCCGGGTTACCGCCTTCGATGCGAACCTCGACGGCGACGTGACACGTAGACGCCACGGTCTTGACGGTCGCGAGGGTGTGCGTTGTCATCGCCCGCTGGAGGCGGGCCGCGGCATCGGCGCCGATGGCCGGAATAAGGCGGGTCTTGGTTTTTTCGGGTTCGGGGTAGCGGGTGAAGATACAGAGCTTCTCCCGTGGCAAAAGCGACTTGCCGGCTGCGGGGTGCAGCGCGGCTCGCAGGATCGTGTAGAGGATCTTCGTGCCGGCGAGGACCACACCACGGACCGTGCCGGAAATCTTGGAGACGCCGATGCGCCGGCGATAACTGACCGGCACGTCCATAGCGGGTACACCAGCGGCGGCCGCTTTGACCTGCATTTCCACCGTCCATCCGAAGTTTGGGTCCTGCATGCGCAGGCGCTGAAGTGTCGTGAAACGGATGGCGCGAAAGGGACCGAGATCCGAAAAGCGGACGCCCCAGAATAATCGAATTAGCGCGCAGGATAGCCAGTTGCCGAACCGGGCCTGCGGGGTAAGTGCACCGGGCTCGCGTGCCCCGCGGACGCGGGATCCGATGACGAGGTCAGCCTCGCACCGCAAGATGGGATCGACCAGCAGGGCCATCTCCTCCGGGTGGTCGCTGAAGTCGCCGTCCAGGAAAACAACGATGTCCGGCACCGACAACGCCGCAATGCCTGCCTGACAGGCTTTGCCGTAGCCGCGCTGCGGTTCGCTGATCACGCGTGCACCGCCGGCGTGGGCTACGGAGGCCGTCTGGTCTGAGGATCCATTGTCGACGACGACGATGTCGTCAATCCAGTCGGGGATGTCCTTGAGCACATGGCCAATGGCTCGTTCCTCATTTAGCGTCGGAATGACCACCGCGATGCGGGCGTTCTGTCTCATGCCGGCCGCCATTCGGTTCCGGGATCTCCGGACGCCAGTGGTGCCGGTCTTTCGGCACGATGACGCCGAATGGCTTCCCATGCCAGAAGTCCCCAGACGGGAACATACTCCAACCACACGATGCCATGATCGAAGATCGCGACACGGTCGCGGGCGTCGAAGTGAAAACGCAGTCCGTAGAGCGAAAGCAGCACGAAGAGCAGCATCAACGACAGTCGCGGACGGAGGGCAAGGAACGGAAGCATCCAGATGCTGTACCAGGGGAACTGGGCGGGGCTCAGCAGAAAAACCATGGCGATTGCCAGAAGCATGCGCTCGGGAAGATCGATGGTGGACGCCGCGGGGCGCCAGGCCAACCAGCCCACCCAGAGACCTAGCAAACCCGTACAGACGAGTCGGGCGATGGGTGAAGCGAATTCTGGCGATCCAACCCATCCCAGCAGCAGGCGGATCCCATACAGCAGCGCCATGAACAGCGCATCGTTCATCTCCCAACGTTCGGCATAGGCGGCGAACCCTGAAGCGGGATTGAGAAAACCCTGGACGGCGGGCCATGTCACGAGCGCCAGGATGGGGACGGCGACCATAGCACCCGCGGCGAACCTACGCGGCGTGGCGCTGAGGGGTCTGAACAGGAACGGCAGGAGGACTACCGGCCACACTTTAACTCCGACGGCGAGCGACATGAGTGCGATGCCACGAACCGATTTTCCGCGCAACGCCAACAGGAGTGCCCCGAGCACGAATGGCAGGGCAAGGACATCCATGTGCGCGGCGTTCACGCTCTGCTGGATCAGGAGCGGGTTCCACCAGTAGATGGCGGCCCACAGCGGAGGCCGCCGGAGTTCACGCAGCAGACAGACGAGCAGTGCCAGCGTTGCGGTATCGAAGCCGATCAGAACGAGTCGCCACGCAGTCACGCTCCAGGGGGCGAGAAGGTGCGCCAGTGCGAACGCGGCCTGCGCAAGGGGCGGATAGATCGTGCGCAGCGAGGGATGGTTGATGCGCTCCAGGACTGAGTGGCCGTCGCGAACCAGCGGGTCGAAGGCCGATAACGAAACTTCGGGACTCTCGTTTGCGGCAAGGAACGACTGCGGGGCATGCGCGTACGGGTTCTGGCCATGCGCAACGACGGCCCCATCCCAGAGGTATCGCCAGTAGTCATCCTCCAGAACGGGTGTCGAAGCCAGCATGACCCCGCGG
>JAQCIA010000380.1 GCA_027620105.1 Verrucomicrobiota bacterium
GCGCTGGACCTGACGATCAACGCGGCCTGCGCCGGGCTGATCAGCCTGCTCGCGCTCACGTTGTACCGCCGGCCCGGCGTGGCCGCGCTGGCCGGCGGCTTTTATGCGTTGCACCCCATGGGGCTGGCGTGCGCCGACGAGGGCATGTCCGAGCCGCTGTTCATCCTGCTGGTGGCGGCCGGCGCGTGGTTCCTGCTGCGCGGCCTGGCTGGTGTGACCGCGACGGCGCGCTTTGGCGCGGGGCGTTGCGCGGTCGTGCTCGCGGGGTTCCTGCTGCTCGGGCTATCCTGCCTCGTGCGCGCGAACTTTGTTTCGTGGCTGCTGTTCTTTGGCGCCGGCGTCGCGTGGTGGACGCTGCGCGGCGGGCTGTGGCGCCGCCCCGCCTGGTGGGCGCTCATGCTCGCGGGCGCGTTGCTCTTCACCGTTCCCGCGCTCGCGTGGGCCGCGCGCAATTACCGCGTCTGCGGCGCCTTCCCGGTGCTCAGCACGCTGCGCGGCCAGACGTTTTATGGCGGCAACAATGCACTCACGGCTGAGCACCTGAAACACTGGGGCTACTGGGTGTTCCCCAATGCCATCCCCGGCGAAACCACGCTCTACGAGCTTTCGCGCACCATGCGCGAGCTCGAGGTGGACGTCTACTATTACGAACAGGGACGCGCCTATCTGCGCGAACATCCCGCGCGCATCCCGGGCCTGATGATCGGCAAACTGATCCGCGCCTACGTGCCGGTGCCCTGGCACTGGACGCCGAGCACCGTGGCCATGGCTGTCGTGCGCCTCGTGCTCTACGCGCTGATCATCGTCGGCCTGTGCCGCGCCTGGCGTTCCACGCCCCGGCCCTATCCGTTGATGCTTGGCGCCATGGCGCTCACGAACCTGATGATGGTCCTGACCTTCTACGGCTACTCGCGCTTTGCCTTCGCTCTCGAACCCTTCGCCATGCCCTTCGCGGCCGTGGCGGCTGCGAATCAGGCGTTGGCGTTGCGCCAGCGCCTGGCACCCCCTTGAAGATTCCGGCACACCAGAGCGTCGCCCCCCAGTCCATGCAAAAGAGACGGTCAAGAAGAACGACAAGAAGCGTTGAGCGTTGGGCGTTTCTTGTTCGCGGTTCAGTGTTCACCTGGTTCAATCAAACGTCCGGGTGTCTGGTTTCGGAACTCAGCAAGGCGCGGCCGAGCTGAATATCAGGCTGAGGCTTTTTCAACGGGATGTGATTGAACCATGGACGTAATCCTCACCATCGACGTCGAGAGTTACACGGGCGACTACGCGCGCGAGGTGTTCGCGGGCGGGCTGGGGCTCGACTTCATCGTTCAGGCCTGCCGCCGCCAGGGCATGGTGGGCACGTTTTTTGTGGAAGCGCTCGGGGCCACGCGCTGGGGGCGCGAACCGCTGCAGCGCATCGTGGCGGACCTCAATGCGGCCGGGCAGGACGTGCAGTTGCACTTGCATCCGGTGGTGGCCCGCATCGAGGGCTTCGAGGATCACGAGGATGTGCTCTGCCATCGCGACCGCGCCACGCAGACCATGCTGCTGGCGCGCGGCCTGGCCGAACTGCGCGCCTGCGGGGCGCACAACGTCCTCGCCTTCCGCGCCGGCGACCTCGGGGCCAATGTCGACACGCTCGCGGCGATGGAAGCAGCCGGACTGCGCGTCAGCGCCAATCGCGACCTGGATCAGAAGAGCTCGATTCGCTCGCGACTCAACGATCACTTTCCGGCGCGCAACGATCTTTCGAGGCGCGACGGCATCCTGGACATCCCGGTGACGGCCTTGCGCAGCCCGCTGCCCATGCTGGATGGGCCTTGGCGGCACATGGAAATTTCCGCCATGGGGCTGGGCGAAATGTGCCACGGACTGGACCGGCTGGCGCGCGCGGGGTATGCCTGCGCCGGCATCCTGACGCACCCCGGCGAGTTTTTTCGCCAGGCGGGCGGGCGCTGCGTGCCGATTGCCAAGAACTGCCGCCGGCTGGAAGGCGTGCTGGCGCACGTCGGCCGGCGTCCCGGCATGCGCTGGACGAGCGTGGCCGCAATGGCGGCGCGCGCCGACGTGTCCTCCGCCTCGCCCCCGGACGTGCGTGCCCCGCTGGCCTGGTCCCTGGCGCGTTTGGCCGGGCAGGCGCTGGACCGCGTGCGGGTGAAACTGGGGCACTGAGCCCAGGCCCCGCGCGGTTTGCCCTTGTTCGCGCCAGTTAAACCCCCTAATGATCTACGCCCATGAGACGACAGCGCCGCGAGAGTGAGTTCACCCCGCCGTCGGATGTCTGCCCGCATCCCGAGTATTGGCACACGGGGGACTGCGAGACCACCGAGCAGGAGGTCGTGGAGTTGATCGGCGCCTTCGTGCGCGCGCTGCAACCGGAACTGGTGGTGGAAACCGGTTCCTATAAAGGCGTCATGTCGCGGGCCATCGGCGAGGCGCTCAAGCGGAACGGGCATGGCCGTCTGGTGACCTTCGAAGTGGACGCAGCCCTGGCGGAGGTGGCGCGGAAAGCTTGTCGCCGGCTGCCGGTGGAAGTGCGCCATGAAAGTTCCCTGGCTTGGATGCCCACGGAGAAAGTGGGCTTCTGCTGGCTCGATTCCGGAATCGAAACACGGGTCCAGGAGTTCGAGCGCTACTACAATAGTGTTCGGCAGGATACCTGCTAAGCGGGCATATGGGCAATGAGAATGCTCGGATTCCTGCTGCAT
>JAQCIA010000381.1 GCA_027620105.1 Verrucomicrobiota bacterium
TGCAGACCGCAGGCCTCTCCGCCACGCAGACCGCCGCGGTCTGGAAACTTCTCGCGATCACCTCGCAAGCGGAAGCCCTGGCCCTGCTACCACCCGAAACGCCGATCATTGCCGAACTTGAACAGTTTCGCGCCCTGCTAGGCACCTACGCACTGGGGGCCTGCGTGCAGTTCGACATCGCGGTGGTGCGCGGACTCTCCTACTACACCGGCATTGTCTTTGAAGCCTTTGACGTGAAACGGCAGTTTCGCGCGCTCTTCGGCGGTGGCCGTTACGACAACCTGCTGGCCAGCGTCGGGGGACGCCCGCAAACCGGTGTCGGCCTTGGATTTGGCGATGTCGTGATCGCGGAACTGTTGGCAGAAATGGGCAAGACCGAAGCCCAACTCGCGGCCGGCGACATTGCCATTGGCTATATGGACGAGGCGCAGCGTGCCTCGGCCATGCGATTGGCTGCAAACCTGCGTCAGGCAGGGCGCAACGTCGACCTGGCCCTGAACAGTGAAAAACCCAAGCACTTCTTCGGGCGCACGGGAAAACGCCCCTTCGCCAACGCCGTCTACATCGGACCCGACGATGTCACACGCGGCAAAGCACGCCTCAAGAACCTGGCCACCCGCGAGGAAACCGAAGTCCAATTGCCCGACGGCAGCCAGCCCTGAGTGGCCCGTACCGCGCCCAGCCTACTCGCCTTGCGTCTTGCGAATCAGGATGTGCAACTCGCGCAGTTGCTTCTCGGTAACTTCGCTCGGCGCATTCATCATCAAATCCTGCGCGCGCTGATTCATCGGAAAGGCAATGACTTCGCGAATGTTCGACTCCTGGGCCAGCAGCATGACAATACGGTCAATGCCCGGCGCCAGCCCACCGTGCGGCGGCGCGCCATAGCGGAACGCATTCAGCAGCGACGGGAAGCGGGTTTCCACCTCTTCGCGACCGTACCCCGCGATCTCAAAGGCCTTCAGCATCACATCGGGACGATGGTTCCGGATGGCGCCGCTGGAGAGTTCCACGCCGTTGCAGACGATGTCGTACTGGAACGCCAGAATCGTCAGCGGATCCTGATTCAGCAACGCATCCATACCACCCTGCGGCATCGAGAAGGGATTGTGCGAGAACGCGACCTTGCCGGTCTCCGCATCCCGCTCATACATGGGGAAATCCACGATCCAGCAGAAACGGTAGACGCTCTTTTCGAGCAGATCGAGATCCACCCCGAGTTTCGTCCGAATCTCGCCGGACATACGCGTTGTTTTGGCGGGCTCGTCACACACAAAGAACGTGACATCACCGGTCTGCATGCCGCCCACGGCGCGCAGCGCCGCCAACTCAGCCGGCGCCAAGAACTTGGCGATCGGCCCCTTGGCGCCTTCATCCGCCCAGATCAGATAGGCCAGCCCCTTGGCACCCAAACCCTTGGCGAACTCGACCAATTTGTCAAAGAAGCTGCGCGGTTGCCCCGCAATGCCGCGCACCGGAATCGCGCGCACGGTGGCCCCCTCCTGCAGTGGCGCACGAAACGCGTTAAAGCCCGACTCCTTAAATATCCCGCTGACATCCGACATCTCGATCGGGTTCCGTAGATCTGGCTTGTCGCTCCCGTAGCGGATCATCGCATCCGCATACGTGATTCGCACAAACGGGGCTGCATCCACGCGCCAATCGGAAAATTCCTTGAACACGTTGGTCAGCACGTCTTCCAGCACGGCAAACACGTCGTCCTGCGTGACAAAGGACATTTCCACATCGAGTTGATAAAATTCGCCGGGGGAGCGGTCCGCGCGCGCGTCCTCATCACGAAAACAGGGCGCGATTTGAAAATAGCGGTCAAACCCCGACACCATCAGGAGCTGCTTGAAGAGCTGCGGCGCCTGGGGCAGCGCGTAGAATTTTCCGCGATGGATGCGGCTCGGCACCAGGTAATCCCGAGCGCCTTCGGGTGAACTGCACGTGAGGATCGGCGTTTGGAACTCGCGAAAGCCATGTTCGGTCATGCGCCGGCGCAGGCTCGCGATCACATCCGCACGCAGCATGATATTCCGATGAATACGGTCCCGCCGCAGATCCAGAAACCGGTAGCGCAGGCGCGTTTCTTCCGGCCCCTCCTCTTCCACATTCAGCTGCAAGGGCAGCAGGTCCGCCGGCCCCTGGACCTCCACGGCCTCAGCAACCAGTTCGACATCCCCCGTGGGCAGGTTCGCGTTGGCCGTCTCAGGAGCGCGTAGCGCCAGCTGCCCCGTCACGGTGATCACGCTTTCCGGCTTGATGCCCTGGCACGTATCAAAAATGGCGCGATCCGGCTGCACCACGATCTGGGTAACGCCGTAGTGATCACGCAAGTCGATAAACAGCAAGCTGCCGTGATCGCGCTTGCGAAAGACCCATCCGGAGAGCCGCACAGCCTGTCCCGCATGTTCCCGGCGCAATTGGCCACACGTGTGTGTTCGATAGAGATGCATCGTGATTCACCTTGGATCCGGTGGCCCGAAGCCACGCAAAGGGTGGATTATTAGCAGACTGGCTCGCGCCGGCTCAATCAAATAGTGATACGGATCCTGTTCCCGGCGCTCGAACAGCACCACCGACGCGCGCCGCGATGGCCATATGACGAGGCAGGCACGGCCCATCAATCCGTAATTGTCACCGGTGTCCGCAGAGGGATAAGGTCGTAGAGTTCTTCAACCTCGGCATTGT
>JAQCIA010000008.1 GCA_027620105.1 Verrucomicrobiota bacterium
CGGTGCAGCCTTCCACGTAGGACACGCTGGCGCCCGCTTCGGCCACAATCAGCGTGCGTTCGAATTGCCCCGTTCCTGCGGCATTGATCCGAAAATAGGTCGATAAATCCATCGGGCACTTGACGCCCTTGGGAATGAACACGAAGGAACCATCGGTAAAAACGGCGGAATTGAGCGCGGCATAGTAATTGTCGTTTGCCGGCACCACACTGCCCATGTATTGCTGCACCAGCTCTGGATATTCGCGGGCGGCTTCGGAGAATGAACAGAAAATGATGCCCTGCTTGGCCAGCACATCCTTGTGCGTCGTGCCGACGGAAACGCTGTCAAAGACCGCATCCACCGCCACCCCCGCCAGACGCTTCTGCTCGGACAGCGGAATGCCAAGGCGCTCAAACGTCGCCACCACTTCGGGGTCCACCTCGGCCATGCTCCCGAGTTTCGGGACGCGCGCTTTGGGAGCCGAGAAATAGCGAATGGCCTGGTAGTCGATCGGTGGAAACGAAACATGCGCCCAGCGCGGTTCCTGCTGCTCCAGCCACCAGCGATAGGCCTTAAGCCGAAAATCGAGAAGGAACGCCGGTTCCTGCTTTTTCGCGGAAATGACGCGGATGACCTCTTCACTCAGGCCCTCCGGAATTGTGTCTTCCTCGACGGCCGTCACGAAACCGTACTTGTAGCCCTCCGCAACGTTGGTCATGACTTCCGGCATGTCGGTCTCCTGCTCACTTCTAGATGGCTTCATCCTACGAGGCCCCATGCGGGCTCGCAAGGTTAAAATAGGTATTTTAGATACGTATATCGTGGGCGCGCGGGCCGCGCCCTGCGGCACCTCAATTGCGCTGCTGACGCGAGTGAACTGCAAGCAGTTCGAGCACTGACGTGCCGCGATACACGTCCTTGAGTTTGCGATCCAGTACCAGCATGGAATCCGTCACATTACAGCAATGCTCCAGCGGACAGGGTTTGCCCTCCCGCAGGCAGGCCACGGCCCCGACCGACCCCATGATGGCTTCAATCAGGTCATACAGCGTCACAACCGACAGATCACGGATGATCTGGTACCCGCCGTTGACGCCCTTCACTGCCCGCAAAATCTTCGCGCGGGCTAAGCGCTGCATGGTCTTGGACATGACATCGAAGGGCACTTCGTGCGCCTCACAGAGCCTGCGCACGGCGAACAGCTGTCCCGGATTGGCCCGGTGCATGTCCGACAACGCCATCAGCGCATATTCGACCTGGCGCGGTAAGGCCGCCATGATGATTCCCTCAAATGCGGATAAAAAATACCAACATCACGAGTCTAGGCGCCCCCCCCCTCAGCGGCAAGAGAAATGGGGCGTGCTCCTGGTGACCAGCCACGTGACCCCGCGCCCCTGCGCAACGACTGATCACGGCCACCGGTCACGGGGAGATTTCCCAGCGCCACAACATCAAATTAAGGCTTGTATCCCCCTATATCCCTGTAGGATTATAGTCGCACTATGAACACAGCCACAGCACCAGCCGTTTTGAATATTAAGGTTACCGATGTCGCGAACGTCAAGTTGGTCGAACTGGGCCTTGACCGCGAGAAGTTCCTGCGCATCGGCGTGATCCCCGGGGGCTGCTCGGGCATGACCTATGACGCCGTGATCGACGACATCATGGAAACAGGCGACCAAGTTGTTTTCGAGTCCGGTCTCGTGCGCATTGTCACGGACCAGTTCAGCGCGGCCTATGTCGACGGCCTGTCCATCGACTATTCCGACGACCTCGTGCAGTCCGG
Source organism: Verrucomicrobiota bacterium (assembly GCA_027620105.1). Taxonomy (GTDB): domain Bacteria; phylum Verrucomicrobiota; class Kiritimatiellia; order UBA8416; family JAIOPI01; genus JAIOPI01. The sequence continues at coordinate 1,769 of JAQCIA010000008.1, forward strand.
CTTCCGCCTCACCAACAGCCGCGCCGTGAAAAGCTGCGGCTGCGGGGCGAGCTTCAAAACCGAGGAACCGGCCGGCGCAGCGTCCGCCCCCAGCGGTGGTGGATGCGGCAGTGGCGGTTGTGGCAGCGGGGGTTGCGGTTCTTGAAAGCCCCCGTCTCGATCAAGGGCGGCGAGTCCGTTTACTGCATCAACGAAGGCCAGCTGCGCGACGCGATCCGTCTCGCGAACGAAGACCCGCAGTCTTCCCCCCGCATTCAGAAAGCGCTGGGGGACTTAGAAACCTCGCTCACGCGGAACGAGCGCGCCGCCTTGGCCTTCACGATGATCGAACGCCTGCGCACCAGCAAAGCCTGAACCAGACCGCGCGGGTGTTCGGATTGGTCGCCGTCCCCTTTTCGCGAATATATGGATTCGGCTGCCTGCCTGGCCGCTCCCGCAAGGGATGCCGCCAAATTCTTCAGCGGCGGGCCAATCATTAATTGAATCTTGCCCGCGACCCAGGGCGCACCTTTTCAGGACGGTCTCGCAACACGCTACCCCGTCGTAACGCGTCAGCTCACGCGCGCAGAATTACCCCTTGGGGACAGGCCTTGAGGCGCTTGCATTGGTATACATGCCCGGCATCCGGCCGGTCTGCGCGACCAGATCTGGGTTAATAATCAGTTCCAGGGCAATGGGATCGATCACGGCATTGTGCTGAATACCAATGCGCTCCCTGCGCTACGGGACAACGTCATTGCGGGATTCAAGAGCAGCCACAGCGGAAATCAGGGCGGACAAAACGGGATCGTCTACCCTGCACGCGCGCTTGCCGCGCCTCCCGCGATTCCGTACGATTCATGGATGGATCAAATCGTCCAAATTGGCCGCAAACGCCCGCCCTTGCCGCCTTGGTTCCGCGTGCGCCTGCCCTCCGGTGACCGCTTGAAAACCTTTCAAGGGACAGACGCTGCCGTGCACGACAACCAATTGCACACAGTTTGCGAAGAGGCCCACTGCCCGAACATCCACGATTGCTGGAGTCGCGGCACGGCCACCTTCATGATTGCCGGCCAGACCTGCACCCGCAACTGCCGCTTCTGCTCCGTGCATCATCGCCGTGCCGCGCCGCCGCTCGACACCGATGAACCGCAAGGCCTGGCCCTGGCCATCGCGCGGATGAAACTTACCTACGCCGTCATCACCGTGGTCAATCGCGATGATCTGCCTGACGGCGGCGCCAGCCATTATCGTGCCTGCCTGGACGCCGTGCACGCACACCTACCGGCGGTGGGCCTGGAATTGCTCTGCAGCGACCTCGACGGGAACGAAACGGCCCTGGCCGCACTACTGGACGGTGCGCCACTGCGCGTGTTTGCCCACAACGTGGAAACCGTCGCCCGCCTGCAATCCAGTGTGCGTGATCGCAAAGCGTCCTTCGCGCAAAGCCTGCGCATCCTCGAAGTCGCCAAATCCCTGCGGCCGGATGTCATGACCAAATCGAGCATCATGGTGGGCATGGGTGAAACCTTGCACGACATGACCGAAGCCCTGCGCGCGCTGCGCGGCGTTGGTGTGGACCTCCTGACGCTGGGTCAATACCTCGCGCCCACCCCAAAGCACTACCCGATCATGTCGTATCCCACTCCCGACCAGTTCGACGCCTGGAAACAGGAGGCCCTGACCCTGGGATTCGCAGGCGTCGCCTCCGGCCCCCTCGTGCGCTCATCGTTCCGGGCCGGTCAGCTCTGGCAGGACGCGCAGAATGCCCGCGCCGCTACGCCCTGAAGAAGACTTCCGTGTGCACACGTGCGTGATCCACGCCGTGCGCATCCAACCAGTAGGCCACTTCGTCCACCATCGCGTCGATTCCGCACAGAAAAAACTGCGTGTCTGCCGTGATCGGTAGATCAGCGAGCAGATCCGTCACCCGCCCGTGGTGTGCACGCGCCGCGGCTTCCCGCGAAACAGCCAACCGCAGCGCGGTGCGGCGCCGCAACACGTCCAACGCCACGGCATCCTCCATCCGTCGCACGCCATACAGACAAACGGGCACCGCCACGCCCTCTCCTCCCCGGGGAGAGGGCCGGGGTGAGGGGCAGGATATGGCCTCATGCCCGCGCGCCCAACTGAGAAACGGCGCAATGCCAACCCCCGTCGCCACAAACACGATCGGCGCGCCGCTTGGTCCTTCCCGCCCTGGTCGAAAATCGCCAAAGGGCGTACTGATCCGCACGCCATCGCCGGGCGCGCGCGCCGTCAGCCACCGCGAGACGACCCCATCCGGCATGCGCCGGATCAGAAATCGCAGGACCTCGTCATCGGGAGCCGAAGCAATGCTGTAGGGGCGGGACTCGGCGCCGCCGTCGAAGAGCACCGCGCACTCGCCAGGTACAAAACGATAACCCCGCCGTTCGAGCGCAACCTCGAAAATGTCGGGGGCCAACTCGGTCACGCCCTGGACAGGAAGCAGAAACATAACCCACCGGAACGCTCAGAACTGCTTCATCAACTCGCTGACGCTGGCCGCAACGCGCGGGTCGGCGGTGAAGGCGGCCTTCTTGCGCCCATTGATACTGGCCAAAACCATGATCCCCTTACTGACCTCCCCCTTCTTTTTGAGGCTGGACAACATGTCCTCCTCAAAAAATCCGGTGTCGACGAGGTGCTGGAAACAGGCTTTGACATACTCCTTGTTCACATGCACGGAATCCGTCTCGATTTCGTCCCAGCGATCGCTTTCGCGGGTCTCCCAGAAATCGTTGGCCACACGCGGGCTGCGCCCTTCCCAGCAGGTCAAATAGCCGGAGCCCAGCAACTCCACTTTCAGTGCCGCGTGGGGTGTCGCGTTGGATTCCGGATTGTTCGTGACGCTGGCCCCGCAGAGAAACTGCACGTAGTCCAGCGTGCTGACTTCGACGCGCCAGTGCGCGGGCTTATAAAGGGGGCTCTGGCACGCGCCCGCCAACAGGGCAACAACGAGCACCGCCAGACCAAGAAAAGCGCGCTTCATCGTGCTGCCACCAGTGTCGCGTCGACCACAGCCGTCGGACTGTTTGCTGTGGCGTCCGTGGAGACATCCGGCGCCTGCAACAACTGGCTGGCGTAACCAATCAGAAAATCGCGATAGCGGGCCTGCATGCGCGTCCGCTGAATTTTACGCACCGCACCCGCCAGCAGCCGCTCCATTTCCACGGTCGCATGGCGCGCGGCCCCCGACCGATCAATAATAACCGCCACCTCGGCCAGTTGCTCATCACTGGCACCGGGCAGCTCAATCACCCGCAGCAGCTTTGCCCGCTCCGCCTCCGTGCAGTGGTGATAGGCATACCAGACGAGCAGCGTCTTCTTGCCTTCCCGTAAATCGATCAGGGCGGGCTTGCCGTAACGATTGCCCCGGCCATAGAGATCGATCAGATCGTCGCGAATCTGAAAGGCGCGCCCCAATTCCGTGCCGATGGCGCTGAAGGCCTTGATGTCCGCCTTCCCCGCACCACCCGCAATGGCGCCCATCACAAGTGGCGAGGCAAAGGTGTAGTGCCCGGTCTTCCAGTCGTAAATCCGATAAATCGTTTCCGGTGTCACTTCGGCGAGCGGCCGCAGTGTGTGCAGCAGCTCGTCCAGTTCGCCGCACCCCGTGAACAGCGCCGTCTTGGTGAGCACTTCCAGGGCCGCCTGACGACGCACGGGACTCACCTGGATCGACAGGAAGTTGTGGATCGCCATGGCGTAGAGCATGTCGCCAACGATCAGGGCCAGGTCCTGCCCCTTGAAGCGCAGCCCACGCCGTCCGTTCAGCAGGGCATCCATCGCCGTATGCATGGCCGCACCTCCGCGCCGCAACGACGCGCGGTCAATCAGGTCGTCATGCACCAGGATAAAATCGTGCAGCAGCTCCAGTGCCGCAGCGGATTTGTACAAGTTCCGCACGGAACGCGCCGCATAACCGCGATACCCGATCACAAACAGGGTTGAGCGCAGGCGCTTGCCTTGCCGCCCCACGTATTGGGAAATGACCCGTGAAAATGCACCGGGAATGGCGGAGAGCGGCGGGCGATTGAAATCCTCGGCCATCCGTCGCAGTTCGCGATCCACCCCCACCTTGATCTGGTTAAGCATGGCGATGCAGTACCATACCGGCACCGGTTTTGCGAAATCCTAATTTCCCCGGGCAACCATGTCTCAATATGTCAGCCACCGGACCAGAAACGCCCCCTGCTGCCGGCGAAGCGCCTCATGAAAGTGCACACGATGGGAGTAAAGGCCGGGACCAAGATGGACTGTAAAGGCCTAAACGTCGCTGTGCGCACATTGCATCACGCCCCGCCAGTTTTGCTCGAAGTAGGGCCGTATTGCCGGGAAATGCTGTCACCCATAACGGACACGCGCCGCCTCGTCAGTGCGCCTCCAGCCAGTTCTCGCCCACGCCGATCTCAACCACGATGGGCACTTGCATGGGCAATGCCGTGCGCATACACCGCTCAACAATCTCGCGCACCACCTGCTCCTCGGATCGACACAGATCGAACACGAGTTCGTCATGCACCTGTAGCAACATCCGCGACTTGATCTTTTGCGCGGAAAACTCCGCGTGTATCCGAATCATGGCGATCTTGATCATGTCCGCCGCCGTCCCCTGAATCGGCGTGTTGATCGCATTCCGCTCCGCCGCCTGGCGGAGTGTGGCATTGCGCGAATGAATCTCCGGCAGCATGCGCCGCCGGCCAAGCAAGGTGCGGACGAAGCCATGCTCTCGCGCGGCCGCAATCGTTGCCTCCATGTACGTCTTGATTCCCGGATACTGACGAAAGTAGGCATCGATGATCTGCCCGGCCTCGACGCGCCCGATCTTCAGCCGCTGCCCAAGGCCAAAGGCGGAAATCCCATAAATGATCCCGAAATTAACCATCTTTGCCTGCCGCCGCATCTCCGGCGTCACCGCCGTCAGTTCCACGCCGTTGACCCGCGCCGCCGTCGCCGCATGAACGTCGCGCCCCTCGCGAAATGTTTGCTGCAACGCCTCTTCATTGCTCAGCTCCGCCGCCACGCGCAGTTCAATCTGCGAATAGTCCGCCGACAACAGCGCGTAGTCGTTGTTGCGGGGCACGAACGCCCGGCGAATTTCACGCCCGCGTTGGCTGCGAATGGGAATGTTCTGCAGGTTGGGGTTCTGCGACTGCATACGCCCCGTTGCCGTGACAGCCTGATTGTAGGTCGTGTGCACGCGCCCCGTGCTGGCGTCCACCGCTTCCGGCAACGTGTCGACGTAGGTGGATTTGAGCTTCTGACAGTTCCGAAATTCCAGCACCAGCTCCGCGATCTTGTGCTCCGCCGCGAGCTGCGTCAGAACCTCTTCGTTCGTCGCGTACTGCCCCGTGCGCGTCTTCTTGGCCTTGCCCTCAATCTTCATGTAGTCGAAGAGGATTTCGCCAAGCTGCTTGGGCGAGGACACATTGAACCTGGTCCCGGCGGCCTTGAAAATTTCGGCTTCGAGCGCGGCGATGTCCTTCTCGAGCACCTTGGAATATTCGGCGAGGGCCTTGCTGTCGATTCGAATGCCCTCGCTTTCCATATCAACCAGGACAGGAATCAGGGGGTTCTCGCATTCCGCCAACGCCCGCTCCGCCTCCTGCTTCCGCACGAGCGGCGCGAGCACGGCCTGCAGTTGCAGCGTCACATCGGCGTCCTCCGCCGCGTACTCCGCCACCCGCGCCACCTCGACGTCCGCCATGGTCTTCTGGTCCTTGCCCTTTTCGCCAATGAGCGCCGTGATTGGAATCGGCGAATAGCGCAAATACGTCCGCGCCAGGTGATCCATGCCGTGCCGCTGCTCGGGCTCCATCACGTAGTGCGCCAGCATGGTGTCGTAGAGCGCTCCCGCCACGCGGATCCCATGCGCGCGGAGGATACTGATGTCGAATTTCAAATTGTGTCCACATTTGACGGACGCGGCGTTTTCCAGGGCGGGTCGAAACGCATCCAGCACAACCGCCTTCGCCGACGTGTCGGCGGGAACCGGCACATAGAATGCCTCGTGCGGCGCAAGCGCGAAGGACATGCCGACCAACGTCGTGTGCCGCACGTCGAGCCCCGTCGTTTCGGTGTCGAAGCAGAACATCGGCGCCTGTTGCAAGCGCGCGACCAGCGCGGTGTGAGCTGACGCGGAGTCCGCCAGGTGATACGTGTGGGCAACATCTCGGATGCCCTTGAGCTCCGCAATCCCCGCCCCCCCCCCGGCGCGACCTCGTCGGCGGGGCTATTGGTGTCGTCATGCGCCGGAGGCTTCGTCTTTTGTGGCTCACCACCGCCAATCGCCAGCTCGCCTTGCGTCGATGTACCCCCCGAATCGGCGGCCAGCGAAAACGTCTCTCCGACCAACCGCTTGCCCAGGCTCACGAACTCCCATTCGCGCAGCAACTGCCCCAGCTTTTCACGGTCCGGCTCAACACATTTCAGTTCGTCCAGCGCCTCGCGCACCGGGGCCGCTACCGAAATCGTCGCCAATTCGCGCGACAGCCGCGCCTGATCGGCAAACGCTTCGAGATTTTCCTTCTGCTTCCCCTTGAGCTGATCGGTGCCCGCCAGTGCCGCATCCAGGCTGCCGAACTGCTGCAAGAGCTTTTGCGCGGTTTTCTCGCCAATCCCAGGCACGCCAGGAATATTGTCCGCCGCATCGCCGGCCAACCCCAACAGGTCGATCATCTGGTCCACGCGCGAAAGCCCCCACCGTGCCAGCACGTCATCCGGCCCGAAAATTTCCGGCGGCTCATTGGCTTTGCCGGGCCGATATAACAACGTGTGCGGCGTGACCAGCTGTGCGAAATCCTTGTCCGGCGTGACCATATACGTCGTAAACCCCTCCGCCTCGGCACGTTTGGCGAGCGTCCCGATAATGTCGTCCGCTTCGTAGCCCGGACAGGTGAGCATCGGAATCCGCAGCGCCGCGGCGAGTACATGCGTCAGCGGGATGGCCTTCGCGATATCCTCAGGCATCGCATCGCGATGGGCCTTGTAGTCGGGATAGCGCCTGTGTCGGAAGGTCGGCTCGGACGTGTCAAACACGAGTGCCAGGTGGGTTGGCTTCTCTTTCTCGATGATTTGCAGCACCGAGTTCGCCAGCCCGTACAACGCCGAGGTATTCAGCCCTTTCGACGTCACGCGCGGATTGCGCATGAAGATGAAATGCCCGCGATAGAGCAACGGCATGCCGTCGATCAGGAAAAGTCGCTTGTCTTTGGCCATGGCCCCGCCCCCGCTGCATGCCCGACCCCATCTTGGCGCAGGGTCGTCATCCCATCATGCCGCGTAAAACTAATACCAGCGATGACCCGCCATTGTCGAGGGACTGGTCACGCGCCTTTGCACGGCCTTGGATCGCACGTGATCGGCCCAAGAAATGTTGTCCGCACCACACCTGAGTGATAAGGTAGTTTCTCTGATTCGCATTTGGCTCGCGATCAAGGAGGCATCACGCTTGAGGCGTGGTGAATAGCAAAACACTCAGGCATTTCATGAATGCACCCAGTCGTGCTGATTCCAAAAAGACCACGGAGCCACCCGTTGACGCCATTTTCAAAGAAAAGCACGGACAAATCGATGATTTCGATTTCGGCCAACGCACCGCGGCCGTTTTCGACGACATGTTGGATCGCTCCGTTCCCTTCTACGCGGAAGTGCAGCGCATGCTGGGTGATCTGGCGACGGATTTCGCCACACCGGGCTCCAACCTCTACGACCTCGGCTGTTCCACCGGCACAACCTTTCTGCAGCTCGATCCTTCCGTCGCCCAGGACGTGACCTTCGTGGGCATCGATTCTTCGCAGCCCATGCTCGATAAGGCGGGCGAGAAACTGAGGAAAGCCGGGTTTACGCGTGCGCACGAACTGGTGTGCGCCGACTTAAATTCGCCGATCATCATCAAAAACGCCTCCGTCGTAATCCTGAACCTCACGCTGCAGTTCGTGCGCCCGCTTCGCCGCACCGCGCTGATCCGGAGCATCGCCAACGGCATGAACGAAGGCGGCTGTCTGCTGTTGATTGAGAAAGTGCTGAGCCCGCATACCACGCTCAACCGGCTCTTCATCAAACACTACTACGAATTCAAGAAGCGTCAGGGCTACAGCGAGCTCGAAATCTCTCAGAAACGTGAAGCACTCGAAAACGTGCTCATCCCCTATCACGCCGATGAAAACCGGCAGATGCTGACCCATAACGGCTTCAGTGCCTGCGATGTCTTTTTTCGCTGGTATAACTTCTTCGGTCTGGTTGCCATCAAGTGAGCCAGGCCACCACGCCGCCCCACGCGCCGAAGCCAGCCACGGGGCACGCCCTAGACAGCCTGACGCTACCCGTTGGCCGCTTCTTCTTTCGGTGGCGTAACACACTGTTTCCCATCATCTTTGTCGCCGCCGCGCTGATTCTGCGTCCGACGCCGTTCCTCGGCTCCACGCGCGCGGATTACGCGGCCATCGCCTTTGGCGCCATCATGATTCTGGCCGGTCAGGTCGTGCGTTGCATCACGATTGGGCTCGCCTACATCAAGCGTGGCGGTCGGGACAAGAAGGTCTATGCCGATGAACTCGTCCAGGTAGGCATCTACGCGCACTCGCGCAACCCCATGTACCTCGGCAATCTGCTGATCGCCGCCGGTTTCTGCCTGCTGTACGGCTCGCCCTGGATGTACGGAGCCGTGCTACCATTCTTTATCTTCGTCTACCTCTGCATCGTCCGTGAAGAGGAACGGTACCTGGCTGAAACATTCGGCAGCGTTTTCAGCAACTATCGCCGCACCGTGCCACGCTTTTGGCCAAAGGCCAACGGCCTGCTGCACACCATGCGCACGCACGCGTTCGACTTGCAAAAGGTCGTCAGCAAGGAATACGGCACCATCTTGGCCACCGGCCTCGGCCTATACGCCCTGGTGATCTACAAACTCGGTCTGGTCGCACAGCTCGCATCACCGTCTGTGCGCCAATTCCTGCTCGCGCTCCCGCTCGTCCTGCTGACCGTTTTCTATATTGCCACCCGAGCCATGAAAAAGACCGGTCGACTTGGGCCACCCTGACACCCTTGCCGCCCGCCGCTGGCTCTACCCGCCCGCATGTGGCATGCCTCCTGCTAAATATATCCCACATGAAGACGATTCTCCGCCTGCTGTCGCTGTTTGTTGCGCTCGCCGTCACCTTTTGCTCCGGTTGTGCCACGAATTATTCCGATGTCGTGCGCTTTACGCCGTCACAAGCCTGGGATTCCCGCACGTCGGCTGAACTTCATGCGGACGTGAATGCGGACATGCCTTTTGAAATCGCACCCGGTGACTTTGTCGCCAACAAAGGGTTTGACGGTCCCAGTTGCTGGGTTTGCCTGAGCGACGATAAGAAGACCAGCCAATTGCTGAAGACCTTGCGTCGCAACGGCGACTGGAAGGTGACGTCGGTCAGCCAGGTGCGCACCGACTGCCGCCCCATGTTCGGTCTGGCCCGCGAACCGGGCACACGGCATGCCGGACGCACCGCAAAGGAACTGCAGCAATCACTCCTGGCGGCGAACGACCGCAGCATGCCGGCCGCGCAATAGCCTGGGTCTGGCTGCAACCGTCATTCATCCCCCCGCGTTGCTTTTTCGCCGCCGACGCCGCGCTCGCGTGAACAGATCCAGCTGGTCGTCGCGGACCAACTCGTAGTTCTTCAGCAGGCGGATCACCTGGAGCAGATCGGACTTCTCGTAGTTCCGATTGATGTCCACGCCCGCGACCAACTCGGCCAGAATCGTCCGGAAAGAAATCACACCATCCACCCCACGCTCCTTGAGCGCATGAATGGAGCGCGCCTTCAATTCGCCGGAGGCCGGCAAGTTCGGTATGCAAATCACCTTCGCCATGTCCGAGGCACCCAGAATTTTGGCAGCAAACTTCACTGAGTCCGGCTGGACGAAGCGAAACACTTCGGGTGTTTTTTCAAAGGTGGAGGCATAGAACCGGTCGGTGTGCCACCCCCGCACCCCCACCACGGCCCGTGCCACGGTCTTGAGATCCCCCGTGTTCCAAACAAAGTTTTCGGGCAGCCGTTGCGTTTCAATCGTTGGGTTGAACACCACCAGATCCACTTCCTCATCCGCGGTCTTGGCGCGACCCGGCACGGAATACTTGCGCGGTTGGGCGATCAGATAGCCGCACATCTCAAAATACTCACGCACGAGCAATTCGTTCACCGCTGACACACTGAGTCTCCTCTTTGTCCAGGCGCCCTTATGCGCCACCCCCGAACGCCGCCGCAAACGCCTGCTCGGCCACGTCCTCCGCCACCGCATGGTCATAGACCACGGCGCCCAATTTTTGGGCCAGCACGAAGCGCGGCACCTGACCGCGGGATTTCTTGTCGGTGCGCATGGCCTCGCGCAGTGCCGCCCAATCGGCACGCACGCCCCGCTCGCCGGGTAGCACGGGCAGACCAACGGCCCCCAGCAGTTGCACCAGGCGATCACGGTCCTCGCTGGCGAAACCGGTCTCCCGACAGGAAAGTTCGGCGGCAAAGACCATACCCAGCGAAACGGCCTCTCCGTGCAGCAGCCCGCCATAGCCCGAGATCTTCTCGATCGCATGGCCCAGCGTATGCCCGAAATTAAGAATCGCGCGCACGCCACTGTCGCGCTCATCAACCGCGACAACCTCCGCTTTGATTTCGCAGCACCGCGCCACGATCGGCTCCAGCACGTCGAGATCGCGCCGCTGCAGGGCCTCGGCCTTGTCCTCCAGCTTGCGAAAGAGCGTGGCGTCCCAGATGACACCATATTTCACCACCTCCGCCAACCCCGAGGCATATTCCCGTGCCGGCAGGGTCGCGAGCATGGCGAGGTCGGCAACCACTTCGATCGGCTGGTAAAACGCCCCGACCAGATTCTTCCCTGCCGCGAGATTCACGCCCGTCTTGCCACCGACGGAACTGTCGACCATGGCGAGCAGCGTGGTGGGCACCTGCACGAACCGAATACCGCGCAGGTAGGTGGCCGCCACGAACCCCGCCAGATCCCCCACCATGCCGCCACCGAGTGCGACCAGGGTCGCGTGGCGATCCAGTCCCACCTCCACCGCGCGCTCATACAACGTCTGCACCACCGGCAAACTCTTGCTGCTTTCGCCCGCCGGCACCACCGCGCGTTGCACCTGCATGCCGTACCCCGCCAGCATGGCCTCGCAGCGTGCCCCGAAAAGCGGATCCACGTTGGTGTCCGTCACGATCAATGCGCGCTGCCCTGCCGCCCCCTCACGCAGGGAGGCGATCTCACCGCCGGCCCCGATATGAATATCGTAAGACCGCTCATCCAGATCCACATGTACGATTCTACTCATGACAACATCAGCCGGACGGCATCCGGAAATCCCCTGAACGCTGCGCTCCTGCGGACGCATCGCAGCCTGCGCCTACCGCGCCACACGGCCCATCCGGGCCCCGGCAACCAGCGGCCGTCCCCGCAAGAACGCATCCCCGCCCATGGCCTTCCGCCCCTCCATCTGCACGTCCAATAGTCGCACCGCACCACGTCCGCAGGCCACCAATGGACCGGCACCGCTCGCATCCATGACCATGCCGGGCTCGCCCTCGCCGGCCTCGATCACCACGCGATGCACTTTGATCAGCTCAGGCGACGCCTGGCGATCCGTCCCGCTGGTCGTCAGCGGCAACCAGCTAAATGCACCCGGCCATGGGTTGAAACCGCGAACGCGATTATGGATTTCCGCCGCGGGCAGCGTCCAGTCAATTTCCCCATCCTGCTTGCTCAGCTTGGGGGCAAACGTCACCTGTGACGCATCTTGCGGTTGCGGCGTCAAGGTGCCGGCCAGCCAGGCTGGGACCGTGCGCACCAGCAGGACCGCCCCCGTCTCAGCCAGGCGCGTTTGCAGCGTGCCGGCCGTGTCGTCTGGAGCGATCGCCACTTCAGCCTGCTCGAGCATGTCGCCCGCATCCATCTGCGCGTTCATCAGCATCGTGGTCACCCCCGTCCGCAACGCCCCCCGCGCAATGGCCCACTGAATCGGCGCGGCACCGCGATAGCGCGGCAACAACGATGCGTGCAGGTTCAGGCAGCGATGCGTCGGCAAGCCCAGCAGTGGCTCGCGCAAAATCTGCCCATAGGCGACCACCACAATCAGGTGCGGATCGAGGACCCGTAACGCCGCGACACTCTCGGGCGCATTGACCTTCTCTGGCATCAGCACGGGCAAACCAAGCTCGCCGGCCACGGCCTTCACCGGGCCATCCGCGACCGCCAATCGGCGCCCCTTCGGGCGATCCGGCTGAGTCACGACCCCCACCACCTGCACACCCGGGAGGGCATGCAGGGCGCGCAGGGGCAGGCATGCCAATTCCGCCGATCCCATGAAAATTGCGCGCGTCGCCATGTCACCCATTACAGCATGGCCTTGAGCGCCCGGCGAGAAGACGCACACACCCGCCGATGCAGACTCCGCCCGTGCGTATCAATGGCCACGACCGCCTCCAGTTGCTCCGCCTGCAACGACCACATCGCATCCGCTGCGCCGAACTCCTTCAAGTAGTGCACCCCGTTGACATGCCGAATTGACGACGCAATTTTTCCCGCCGCACCGCCCACGGTCTGCAGATACACGCAACCGTAACGCATGCAGGCCCGCCGCGTGGGTTCGCCCAGATCGCCCACGCCCAGCAATACGCGCACGCGATAACGCGCAATGAAGTCCGGGACATACGACCCCACCAGCACGGAGGTGGATGGACCGGCGGCGCGCACGATCCATTGCGCCCCGTCGCGCACGATGATGGGGCTGCAAAAATAGATCGCCGCATGCTCCAGCTTCACCGGGCTCTCACCGCCATTGAGCAACAGCTGCTGCACAAGGCAACGCGCCGTCAGCAACGTCCCTGAAACACGCACCCGGGTGCCCACCCGCAGCGGCGCAACCGCATCCGCCGTAAAAGGGGCCGTCAACTCATGCACGTTCATGATGCCACTCAATATAGCCACCGATCCAGGCCGCCCGTCGGCCCCAGCAGCATGCCGCGACGGCGAAACATCCACCCCATAAACGAGACGGTCACGAAATACGACGAAGGCTGCCGACTCAGCGTGTCCACACACACACCCAACAGCGCGGTTCGTCCGCCCAATCCCATCGGCCCAATGCCCAGCTTGCGCGCATCTTTCAGCAACTGATCCTCGAGTCGCGCCAGCGCACGCACCGGTGAGCGACGCCCGACCCGTCGCAAATACTGCACCTTCGACTGCGCATACCCCGTGGCGCGGTCGCCCCCGATGCAAATCCCCAGCACGCCCGGACCACAGTGATTGCCCTGCGCACGCCAGATGGCATCCAGCACGCACCGCCGCACGCCCGCCAGGCTTCGTTCGGCGCCCAGTTCCGCATCTGGGAGCATATACTGGCGCCCTTCATTCTCCGAAGACGCACTTTTCATGATCAGGCGCACATCCACCGTTTTGCGTGCGCCTTGCTGGAAATGCATCACCGGCGAGGATTGCGCCACGTTGTTCACGAACGGCGCGCCTGAGACCGCATCCAGAGTGTTCTGACGAAGATATCCCTGGCGTGTGGCCTTGGCCACGACACTTTGCGTACGCGCGACCAGTGCGTTCGTGTCGAATCCCACCGGCACGCTGAAGTAGAACATCAGATTACCGGTATCCTCGCAGAGCGGCGTGTCTTGCGTCCGCGACACCCGCACGCTCTCCAGAATTGTTTCCAGCACCCATGCCGCGTGACTGCCCTTCCGCTCGGCATGCAGGGCACGACGCAGGGCAAACTCCACGTCCTTGGGCAGGTCCGTTGACGTGCGCCGAACCAGCTCAAATAGGTTCTTTTCCCACCGGCTCATCGTACATCTCAGTGACTACCGCGCGGCAATCGCAGCGCATCCACCACCAACCACGCACCGTTGGTCCTCATCAGATACGCATCGTAGGTGTGCAAGAGCGACGACCACTGCATGTGCCGCAACACCCCCGCATACCCCGGCACCTGATCACGGATCGTGCTCACCACCATCGGCTCATGCTCACCCGGTGCCGGTGTCGGAAGCTGATCGTCCTGTTGCGGTCGGCCCAGCTTCCACCGCAGCCAGCTTTCGTCCTTCCCGGTCCAGGAAGACAATCCGTTATCGGTCACACAGCCGGTCAAAACGACCGCAAGCACAGCGGCAAGCATCCTGATGCTCATGGTCAACCACCCGCGCGCGCCTGCAACTGGCCCACGACTTCATCCGGCACGTGCAGAGAGCCGAACCCCCGGCCCAACGCAATGCCTGGTTTGAAGTCACCATGAAAGTCCGAACCACCCGTGGCGACCAGATCCAGGTCCCGCGCCACTGCCGCATACAACCCCTCTTGCTCCGGCGCGTGTATGGGATAGTAAACCTCGATCCCGCCCAATCCCATCTTTTTCAGGTCTGCCATCTGCCGACGAAACGCGCTGGTGGTGAGGCCCAGCGTGGCCGGGTGCGCCAGCACGGCAACGCCGCCCGCCGCACGAATTACCCGGATGGCCTCCGCGGGCGGATAGCGCGGGCGCTCCACATAGGCGGTCTTTCCTCGCGCCAGGAATTTTTCGAATGCTTTCTGCCGGGTGCGCACATACCCGCGCTTGACCATGGCTTCCGCAAAATGGGGGCGTCCCACCACATCTTCGCCCGCC
>JAQCIA010000382.1 GCA_027620105.1 Verrucomicrobiota bacterium
GGACCAGGAGCTACGCCGCGCGTCCAAAGCAGCGGACGGAGGTTCAGGTGTTGGGCAAACAACCCCTCCGCTCAGGGACTGCCGGCGCAGCCATCCACCGCGAGGCCTCCCGTGCACGGAGTGATGCAGAATTCATTTCTAAGATTGAATCCCTAGCGTCCCATACAGGGGGCGGGAATACCCCAGTTGCCGAATCAGAATCGGGGTCAAATCCCTCGGCAGCCAACCGCGGCTCGCGTGGACGCTCGCCCTCCAGTTGTTGATTGCGCGCCACCCGCCGCCCCACCAAATGGAGGGCGAGCGTCCCGCGAGCCGGAATCGACGCCGCCGGGCAACCATGCGCAAAACAAAGCGCCATTGCCGAATAGGGGTATTTACTTGGCTCCACCCGCGCCAAGCGCTGGTAGATCGCGAGACGATTGGGAATGCCCCACGCAGGTAGTACCGAAGCTGCAGCCGATTGCCGGCCGCCGACGACGTAAAATCGGCGCTACCGCAGCGCACCTCACTACGGCGCCTCCGCCGCTGGCAGCATCTCAAGATCGTCCAGATAGGCCACCGCCCGCTGTCCCGTGTTGTCGGCATCGCTCATGATCGCGAGCGTGGCCCGCGTCGCCGGCGGATCTTCGCCAAAGGCTTCACGATAGTCCGCGCGCACGTCGACTTCCACCACCTGCCATTGTCCCGTGGCATCCGCACCGCCAGCCACCGCCACCATGCGCGCACGATCCGTGTATGGACTTTCCCACGTGCGCCGCGCTGTTGTCTGATTTGCCCACACGTAATTTAAACTGCTGTGTGGCGGATACTCGCCATAACGCCTGCGCGCGAGGGCATAGGTTGCGCGCTGCGCGAATCCCGCCTGCGCGGGATCGTACGTGAACAGAATGTAGAGGCGCAGCGGATAGTCGTCGCCGGCCTTCTTATCCGCCGACGCCTTGCTGAAGACGTTGTCCACACGCCAGCGCCAGCGCAACCGCGGAAATTGCTGCGGATCGTAGTCACCGCGTAGGCGTAACCCGGACGCGGAATTGTCACTCGCGGCCTTCAGCACACGGTTCGTGCCGTCGAGCGTGACGATCCCGTAGCTGCTGTGTCGCGCAATCTTCGGGAAGGTCAGCGGCTCCCAGCGCGCCAGATCATCGAACGTCTCCCGCGGCGGTGCCACGCCTTCCGCGGACGCCCGCCATGCAACCCCAAGCACCAGGCAAATCAACACGCGCCAGACCATCAACAGCCCCCACCCTTCGTTTGCGGACCGCACCGTCGCCGCCCGCGAAAGCCCACAGAGACGGTGCAGCATAGCACTTTGGACACCGTGACCGCGCCATCGCCCCGCCCCCCGAGAGCGCTTAGCGCATTCGGCCCGCATGCGCCTCCCAGCACCAGCTCAACATTGCCACCACGAACCATGCGAAAACCATTCGACTTCTGCTCATCGCATATCCTTTGTTCCGATACTCCTTCAACTATCCCCAAGCAATAAAACGTGACCCCTCATGCTGGCAAAGCCTAATTTCGCAACCCGCAGGCGACATGCAGCGCCCCCCTCCCCAACCTTGCCGCAACCGCTCACGCCATCTACACTCCGCCATCATGCCCATCTTACACCCACGCGCGATGCACCGCCGCCACACCCCATGAGCGCTCTCGCGCTGGGTATCGGACTGGGTCTCGCAGCCGCCGTCGGACAGTCACTGTCCTACTTACAAACCCGACACCTCGTGGCGCGCGCGCTGGACGGGCGCTTGCAACTGCTGGTCCTCGCGCACCTGATCCAGGGCCTTGTCTGCCTGCTGCTGCTGCCGCTCCTCTGGCCCCGCGACATACCGGACTGGCGCCAATACGCCTGGCCCCTCGTTTTCGAAAGCCTCGGATATCTGGCGGGACAAGCCTGCCTCTTCTCGGCTCTGCGCCACGCGGAAGCCTCACGCATCGCGCCGCTTCTTGCCGTCAAGATCGTGATCCTCGCCGGCCTCTCGTGGCTCGTGCTTGGTCGTCAGATCGCGCCGCTGCAGTGGCTCGCCGTGGCACTCGCCGTCGGCTCCGCCTGGGTGCTGAATTGGACCGGCGGGCGCACGCCACCGCGCACGGTGCTGCTCGCACTCACCGCCTGCCTCGGTTACGCGATTTCCGATTTGTACATTCGCGTAACCATCGAATGCATGGCGCCCGTCGCACCGCTGCACGCCGCACTCGTCGCCTGCGCGCTGTCTTATGTGTTCTGCGGCCTGCTGGTCTTGCCGCTGGGCCTGCGCCTGCACCGCGCCGCCTGGCGTGACGCCGCCAAGTCCGCGCCCTACGCCCTGACTTGGCTGGCCAGCATGGGCTTTCTCTATGGCTGCTTCGGCCTGGCGGGCGTGGTACTCGGAAACATCGTGCTGTCCACGCGCGGTCTGATTTCCGTGCTGCTCGCCCCCTGGCTCGCCCGTCACACCCACTGGTCCCATCTCGAACCCGTGCAGACGCCCCACGCCACCGCCCGCCGCATCGGCTGCGCCCTGTGCATGTCCGCCGCCGTCGCCCTCTACATCCTCGGTGGGTAAATATCGATATGCCGCATGCGGTAGGGCCGGATTCACGCCGGCCATGGCCGCCATCCAGTCTGTCCTGAATGGCACTTACTTAAGCCTGGTTTGGGATGGGCTCAAGAACGGCTCGCGGGACGCTCGC
>JAQCIA010000383.1 GCA_027620105.1 Verrucomicrobiota bacterium
GCTGGTGGGTGGTCCGTGCCATCCGCACGATCCGCGAGAGCGGACGCGTCGTGGCGATGCTGGTCAGCTCGGATCGAATGAAGGATGTCCGGCTCGATCGGGTGAGCTGAGGCGGTGCGGAGCCTTCTGCCATAAGGGCGAGGTGGCCATCTTGCAGCGCGCCTGCAACGGACAACGTGAGCAATGCCGCTCCCTGGCGCCGTAGGCGGTCTGGCGGAGCAGCTTCAGCAGCGAGGGAAGCTCGGCCAGGTCCGCGCCGCTCCAGCCGGCCGTTGCCAGCATGACTGCGTCATGGGCGGTGGACGCAGCGACCTTGGGGCCGACGAAGCCGTAGCGCATTGGGACACGGAGGACATGGGTGTCGACCACGAAGGCCAGCATGTCGAGGGCACTGAAGTTCAGCGTCGCCGCAGCGATCTTGCGGCCGACGCCGGGAATTCGCTGCAGCCAAGCGAGAACGTCGGTCACGCGCCAGTCGCGAAGGAACTCTAGGCTGAAGTCCGGGCGCTCGACGGCGATGAGGCGGAGCGCGGGACCAAGCTCCTTCGCCTTGCTGTTGGCGAAGGTTGCGTCGAAGATTGGCCTATCGATCGTCGCCGGCGGGGCCTTTGCCAGATCTATCCAGTGCGGGTAGCGGTGGACGAGATCTGAAGAGGCCACAAGCGAGACCGGATCGAGTGGCCGACTGCGGATAAACGACTTGACGAACTGGTTCATGGGCGGCAGCCCCACTGCGTCACGAAGACGGTCGAAAACCTCGCAGAGGCGGTCTCTCACGTGGCCGATCTCGCCCGTCATGGCCAGGCCGAACCTCGTTTGCATGATGCAGGCGATGGCATAGAAGCAATAGGGAACACACAATATGCAAGCGCGTGCCGTGATTAGCGCTTCACTTTTTCGAGGCGTTGCCACGTTGTCTCGTCCGCCTCGACGAGCTTCTGTCAAAGCAAAGTGGTACTTGGCAGGCGCGCGGTCAGAGTGTAAGATGTGCAGGTGCATGGAGGCTTGAATTTCCTGTCCGTCACAGGTCGGCAGGACGCCGGCGATCACATCGACATCTGGGATGATGTGCGGCGTCTCGTCCGTTCTGGGCAGAACTTGGCGGGCGTAGTCGGGCCATGCCTTGTCGGCTTCCAGAATTACGAGGGCGCCCGAGTTCACCAGATCTTAATGTCTCCGGGTCCAGGCTGGTTGGTCGCCAACCGCGGGGAAGTCTAGGGACCAGACCAACCCGTCCGCATGGATGTCCTCGATCGGGTGTTCAGGCTGGTAATGCTCGCTCATACATATGGGCTCCGCGCACCTTCGGTCGGGGCGATACGAAGCACCGATTAACGGCGTTGTCATAGTTGGACGGATTACAAAGCATCCTAGGCGGCAATCATGTATTTCGTTGGTGATGCCATGCGGGATGCCGTTGGCCGCCATGTCGCATTTTCGGCGGTGGTCCGCTAGTCTGGCGGCCTACTTGGAAAAGGAGACCGATCATGACCGAAGCTTGCATCGTCGGCTGGGCGCATTCGCCCTTTGGCAGACTCCAAGACCCCGATATCGAATCGCTGATCGGTCGTGTCGCCTGTGCGGCCATCTCCGATGTCGGACTCGAACCTCATGACATGGATGCCACCTTCCTCAGCGTGTTCAACAACGGGTTCTCGAACCAGGATTTCCCCGCCTCGCTGGTGTTGCAGCACGTGCCGGAACTGCGCTTCAAGCCGATCACCCGATGCGAGAATGCCTGCGCCTCGGGGTCCGCGGCGATCCATGGTGCGCGCGACTTCCTACTGGCTGGGCGTGGGCGGTTTGCTCTGGTAATCGGGGTGGAGAAGATGACCTCGACCCTGAGCAAGAAAGTGGGCGACATCCTTCTGAAGGCCAGCTACCAGAAAGAAGAGTCGGACATTCCGGCCGGTTTCGCGGGTGTGTTCGGCAAGATCGCGGAGAAATATTTCCAGCTCCATGGCGATCAGTCCGACGCGCTGGCGGCGATCGCGGCGAAGAACCATAAGAACGGCGTGGACAATCCCTATGCTCACATTCGCAAGGATTTGGGCTACGATTTCTGCCGCAACGTGTCCGAAGAGAACCCCTACGTGGCGCCGCCGCTGAAACGGACCGATTGTTCCCTGGTGTCAGACGGGGCGGTTGCGCTGATCATGACGGACGAGGAAACCGCCAAGGCCATGGGCAAGGCCGTGCGCTTCAAGGCCGCCGTGCAGGTCAACGACTTTCTGCCGATCAGCAAACGCGACATCACCCAGTTCGAGGGTGCGGCGCATGCCTGGGCGCAGGCGTTGCGCGCCGCCGACATGAAGCTGGAGGACCTGTCCTTCGTCGAAACCCATGACTGCTTCACGATCGCCGAACTGCTCGAATATGAGGCGATGGGTATTACCGCGCCGGGTCAGGGTGCACGCGCGATCCTCGAAGGGTGGACGCAGAAGGATGGCAAACTGCCGACCAACCGTTCGGGCGGGCTGAAGGCGAAGGGTCACCCGATCGGGGCCACGGGTGTATCCATGCATGTCATTGCGGCGATGCAGCTCACCGGTGAGGCGGGCGCGATGCAGTTGCCGAAGGCGGATGTGGCTGGGGTGTTCAACATGGGTGGCGCGGCGGTGGCCAACTACGTGTCCATTCTCGAGTGTCTGCGCTAGTTAGGG
>JAQCIA010000384.1 GCA_027620105.1 Verrucomicrobiota bacterium
GTGGCGTGCCGCGAATTTCCTCGGGGCTGAGATAATACGGAGTGCCGCACAGCGCGTCGCGCTGGCGGGCACTTTCGACGGCCAGGCAGGCGATGCCAAAATCGATGACCTTCAACACCCCGTCGTCGGTAATAATCAGGTTTTCTGGTTTGATGTCGCAGTGGAGGATGGTGCGCCGGTGGGCGTAGCTGAGGGCGTCATCACAGACGTCGAGAACCTGCCGCACTGTGTCCAGGGGAAGCGGACCATGCTCCTTGAGCAGCGTCCGGAGGGTGGGCCCGCCGATGTATTCCATCACCAGAAAGTAGGAGCCGTCGACCTCCTCAATATTGTGGAGGCGGACGATATGTCGATGGGATAGCTGCATGGCCAGCCGAGCCTCCGCGAGCACCGTGGCCATGATCCTGGGGTCCCGCGTCACTTTCTGCGAAATGAGCTTGATCGCCACGCGCGTGTTGAGGAGGACGTCACGCGCCTTGAACACGGATGCGGTGCTGCCTTCGCTGATCATCTCCAGATCTTGGTACCGCTTGTGCTCGAGGAGCGGTGATAGGCGCCTGGTGGCACGGTTATCCCACCGCCGGATGGCCACGGATGACGGCGGCGGTTTTGACCTTTTAAGCACGATCGACCGATTGAACGATGTCAGACGCCGCACCTGGCCGGGCGCCAGCCGAGCGGGCTTGCGGACGACCAGCGGCGGCCTGCCCGCCTGCGGCGTTCCGTTCGCCGGGGTGTCCCGGGTGGCCTCAACCGCCTGAATGGCCTCGCGCACGGCCCGCAACAGAGTGTCGGGAGCAAAAGGCTTCTCCAGGCACCTCCAGGCACTGCCGTCGTTGATGACGGACAGTAGTGCCTCCCTGGTCGCGTAGCCCGTGACCAGCAAGGACCGGATTCCGCCGTTGCATCGCTGCGCTTCCTTAAGCAGGGCCACGCCGTCAGGCTGCGGCATCGCCAGGTCGCACACGAGCACGGACAGGTCGGGCGTTCGCACGCGCGCCATGGCGTCCGAGGAGGACGTCAAACCGGACACGTCGCACGTCGGCAGCGCCGACGCCAGAAAGGCCACGGTGGCCTGGACCACGAGCGGATCGTCGTCAACGACCAGAATTTTGTGCCGCCTCGCCACGCTGCGCCGCCCCCTTTCCGGGCCGGACCCTAGCGAACAAGGACAAGCCGCAGCAACTAATTTCCTCGACGTACTCCTGCTCGACGAACCCACGCCCGACCTCGACGTCAACACCTTCCGCCGGTCACGGCTCAAGACAATCGCATGCCTATTCTGGTATGAAGTTTCGCTGGCAATAAGACCAAGCACCGGCACCGCAATGCAGAAAAGTCGAAAGGGGCGAAGCGGGGGGATGGGCACGTTGCGTAACCCTCGGCATCCCACACTCGGTGGCCCCAGGAACATCTCCGCTGGCGACGCGTGAATAATGAATCAGGGCTGGATCTATCGAGACCGCGTGCAACCGGCCGACAACGGCCTGACGGTCATCGACTACTATCTTCGCCATCACACCCATTCGTCCGAAGTGGAGTGGCGCGCGCGTTTCGCGGAAGGTCACATCACGCGCAATGGGCGCACCGCATCGGCGGACGTTGCACTGAAAACGGGTGACGCGCTGGCCTGGGCGCGTCCGCCGTGGGAAGAACCGGATGTGCCGCACGCATTTTCGATCATTTACGAAGACGATGACATTCTCGCCGTGAACAAGCCCGCCGGGTTGCCGGTGCTCCCGGGCGGCGGCTATGTGGAGAACACGCTGTTGCATCTGCTGCACATGCGCACGCCGCAGAATCCGCCCATCCCCGTGCACCGCCTCGGCCGCGGCACGTCGGGGGTCCTGCTGTGCGCACGCGCCCCCCTCGCCCGCCGTCAGCTTGCCGAAAATTTTCGTGACGCCACGCGCAGGACGGCTGGGTCGTTACGCAAGATATACCGTGCCCTGACCGGCCCCGCGCCGGACTTGCCGGATGCATTGGATGTTTCCCAACCGATCGGCCCGGTCGCCCATGCGACGATGGGCCGAGTCCACGCGGCATCGCCTGACGGCAAACCGGCGCAAAGCAACTGCCGCGTCTTGAGGCGCGGGGCGGATCACACGCTGTGGGAGATCGACCTGATCACCGGGCGTCCGCACCAGATTCGCATCCACCTCGCCTGGGCCGGCGCCCCGCTCCTCGGCGACCCACTCTACGGGCTCGGCGGCGTTCCTCGCATCCCCGTGGCCGGCCGCGCACCTGTGCCAGGCGACTGCGGCTACTGGCTCCACGCTTGCTCGGTCACCCTCGCCCATCCACGCAGTGGTGCATCGCTCACACTCTCCGCCGCACCACCCGAGCCACTTGCCATGCCGGGCGAAGCGGGATAATCAGTATCGTCGCGCGCCGATCCGTGCGCGTCTCGCGGGACATCGCTCCGGGCAGTTCACACGTTGCCATGGCATTGACCCGCCCTCACGGAACTGGCATCTTGCCTCGAATTCGTCACGCGGCAGCATACGGCATGAAAAGAGCATTGATCACAGGCATCACGGGGCAGGATGGCTCCTACCTCGCCGAACTGTTGCTGGAAAAGGGCTACGAAGTCCACGGCCTGATCCGGCGCGCCAGTTCATTCAACACGCAGCGCCTGGATCACCTCTCCCATGAT
>JAQCIA010000385.1 GCA_027620105.1 Verrucomicrobiota bacterium
CGCCGGTGGAATTGGAGTACTGGCAAGTCGAGCGTTCGTAGGCGTGTGGAGCAGCCCCGGGGCCGTGGCGCCGGGGGTTGATGGTTGGGCGTTTTCTGGAGCAGGGTTATGGCGAAGAAAGTAAAAGGCAGCATCAAGTTGCAGATTCCAGCCGGCCAGGCGAACCCGGCACCGCCGGTCGGGCCCGCATTGGGGCAGCAGGGCGTGAATATCATGGAGTTCTGCAAGGCATTCAATGCGGCCACGCAGGACAAGGCGGGCTTGGTGATTCCGGTGATTATCACCGTGTACCAGGATCGCTCCTTCACGTTCGTGACCAAGAGTCCGCCGGCGGCGACCCTGTTGAAGCGCGCGGCTGGGCTGGCGAAGGGCTCGGCAATTCCGAATCGGGACAAGGTTGGCAAGGTGACGCGGGCGCAGTTGATTGAGATCGCGCGCACCAAAGAGCCGGATATCAACTCCAACAGTGAGGCGGCGGCCGTGCGGATGATCGAGGGCACGGCGCGCAGCATGGGGATCGAAGTTGTCGATTGACACGCTGGAGCGGGGAACCATGGCTAAAAACGGCAAAAAATATCGGGCGATTTTGGACAAGAAGCCGACGGGCATTGTCGAACTCGACAAGGCGATCGACTTCCTGAAGGACAATCCCGCCGCCAAGTTCAATGAGACGGTGGATCTCGCGGTGCGACTGGGCATTGATCCTTCGAAGTCAGAAAACGCGGTACGCGGCACGGTCTCGTTGCCACACGGTAGGGGCAAATTGGTGCGTGTTATTGTGTTCGCGAAGGGCGCGGCGGCTGATGCGGCGCGCGGCGCCGGCGCGGAACACGTGGGATTTGAGGATTTGATCGAGAAGGTCAAGGGTGGCTGGACGGAATTTGATGTGGCGATTGCCACGCCGGAGGCGATGCAGGAAGTGCGCAAGCTGGGACGCGTCCTGGGTCCGCGGGGCCTGATGCCGAACCCGAAGACGGATACGGTCACGGACGACACGGCGATGGCCGTGAAGCTGTGCAAGGCCGGCCGGGTGGATTTCCGCATGGACAAAAACGGTAACGTCAGCGTCCCGGTTGGAAAATTGGCTTTCCCGCGGGAGCATTTGGTGGCGAACGCGAGCGCCGTGATGGCCGCGATTCGCTCCGAAAAGCCCGCAGGCGCAAAGGGCGTATTCGTGAAGACCTGCACAGTGACGTCGACGATGGGTGTCGGCATTCGCATCAACATGGCCGAGTGATGGAACAGATCTCATGAGCAATCGCCCAGAAAAACATTTTAGCAATCGGCCCGAAAAGAAGGCCATTCACACCGAAGTGCGGACACGGATGGAGGGCTCCGGTTACGTGCTCCTGACGGATTGCCGCGGGATGAAGGTGGCAGGCATGACGGAGTTGCGCAGAAAGTTGCGCAGCACGAAGTCGCGCTTGCTGGTGGTCCCGAATTCGTTTTTGTCGCTGGCGTCGCGTGATTTGGGCTGGAGTGGCGTCGAGCAATTTTTGAACGGTCCCACCGCCATGATCACCGGTACGGGCGACGTTTCCGCGGTGGCCAAGGTGTTGCAGGAGTTCGCGAAGACCACGAACATGCCCGCTGTCAAAGGTGGCTGGTTTGCGAGGCAGGCGCTGAGCGCATCCGATGTGGAGGCGATCGCGAGCATTCCGCCGCGTGAGGTCTTGCTGGGGCAGGTGGTGGGCACGATTGCCGCGCCGATGTCCCGGTTGGTGGGCGTCCTGCAGCAGAAGGTGGCGAGCGTGCTCTACGTGCTCAAGGCGGTCGAGGAAAAAAAGGCGAAATCAGGCGCTTAAGGACAGGATAAGGAGACGAACATGTCAGATGTAGCGACAACAGAAAAGAAGATGGACGAGATTGTCTCGACCATTGAACAACTCACGGTTCTGGATCTTTCCAAGCTGGTGAAACTGCTCGAAGTGCGCCTCGGTGTGTCGGCGGCGGCCCCGATGATGGCGGCGGCTGGTCCGGCGAGCGGCGGTGGCGATGGCGGTGCCCAAGCTGAAGAACAGACGGAATTCACGGTGGTGCTGACCGCTGCTGGCGGCAACAAGATTGCGGTCATCAAGGAAGTCCGTGGCATCACGGGGCTCGGCCTGAAGGATTCCAAGGATTTGGTCGAAGGCGCACCCAAGACGGTGAAGGAAGGTGTTTCCAAGGCCGACGCGGAAGACATGAAGAAGAAGCTCGAGGCGGCCGGTGCCTCGGTCGAAGTGAAGTAGTTGCGTGTGTCCGTGGTTGGTGCGGGTGTGCGGTGCGGTTGTGTGTTTGCCACGGTTGTCGTCGAAGCGGTCTGCTGCGAGGTGCTGAATGGTTGAGCGTACAAGTTTTGGAAAGCTCCAGGCTGTCATCGATCCGCCCGACCTGATCGAAATCCAGACGAAGTCCTATGAGGAGTTTCTCCAAATGGACCGCGCGCCGGATAAGCGGAAGGATCAGGGCTTACAGGCGGTGCTGAAGGAAGTCTTTCCCCTGGAGAGCTACGACGGTCGCTACGTGCTTGAGTACGTCAAGTATACCTTGACGGCACCGAAGATGGGGCGTGTGGAGTCGCTGTATGAAGGGCAGACTTTCGCCGCACCGTTGCACGTGACCTTTCGTCTGCGTGATGGCGAGGAGCGGCGGGAAGAGGACGGGGCCATGGGGG